>MTBT01000147.1 GCA_002282935.1 Microcystis sp. LSC13-02
ATCACCGATTTCCCGTGTGATTGCTAAGGACTGTTGATAAAACTCGATCGCTTTTTGGTATTCTCCTAGGGAATTGTAAACATTGCCTAAACTGGTGAGGGATGCGGTATATTTCCAGTTGGTTTGCTCCTCCTGTTGTTGGTAAACAGTGACTAATTCAAGGTAATAATCCGCTAGGGTTTGATAATAACCCCGTCGGGTGAGAAAATCATCGATAGCACGGAGAATATCAAAAGCATTGTCGTACTCGGTTAACTGATAGCGATGATAGAAAATTTCTAGGTAAGGTTGCACATCGTTGAGGATTTCCCAGGAGTCGGGTTGAGCAATAGAAAGATAATAGGCGATCGCTTTTTGGTGTAATTCCCTTTGATCGCCGGCTTTGTATTGTGCATATTCCCAAACTAAAGGCTGAAAACTAAAAATTCGCTGGCGATTTTCCTCTTTTTCTTCTAATAATGATCGTCGCTGCAATTCTCGTAAATCTGCCGTGATCTCGGACAGTGCGATCTCCGGGTAATTATCCATCACTGCTTTGGCTGCCGGAGAATCAAATTCTCGACGATAAATGCTGGTTTTAGTGAATAATTCCTGCTGTCTTTGGCTAAGTCGCTGAAAACTAGCATCTAAAACTAAAGCAATTCCCACTGTCTCTTGACGATGGCTACCCATCACCTGCGGATCGCTCAAAAGTTGTGATAAATTTCCTAATCCCAAATCCGCTAACCTTTCTAAACTGGGGTTTTGCGGAAATTCTGCTAAGAGCAAATCCGCCACCAATCGCAATAGTAATGGATGCCCATCCACCCGTCGAGAAAAGTTCTCTATATCCCCTGTTATTTGCGATTCTGCTAACAATTGCGCCCCTTCAGGTGGTTTCAAACCTTTTAGCTCAATCCAATGGTTAAAACCCCTAGTTTTTGGCTTTTCTCTGGTGGTGACTATAATTTTGCTGGTGTCCCCTTTTTCTATCCAAGCGGTGAAAAACTGCTGATAAAATTCATTATTCCAAGAACCATCTTCCCCTAATAAACTCTCTAGATTATCGATAATAATTAGGTGGCGATGGCGTTGCAGTTGTCTGATTAAAGCTTCCTGTAAATCTATTTCTTTTTCGGGGACAGGATAACCAAATTCCGTCAGTAATTGGCGAGCTAAACCACTAAATCCGCCCAGATTTCCCGCTTCCCACCAAAAGCGTTTTGGGAATAAATCTTCATCGTCTCCTAGGGAAGGATCGAGGGTAATTTTCTCTTCAAAAATTTTACTGGCTAGGGTAGATTTACCAATTCCCCCAACTCCTTTGATGCCAATCATCGCAACATTTTTATTATTAAACCACTGCTTAATTTGGGTGATTTCCTCCTCTCTTCCCTGCCAATGGACGAGACGTTTTCGAGCATCTCCTCCCCTGAAAATACTCCTTTGACTACTGCGATTATTTTCTATTGCGTCTGCTTTTGCGTGCAGATCCGCCAGTCATTCAGGAGGGATTCCTAGATTTAAATCACCCTTAACTTCTTGAATGTTCAATTGTTGTTTAATATCTTTGTTAATTTGCGTACCAATTTGAGTTTTCGTTTCTGTTTGATTCTGATTAATTGTAATAATTTGTTGTGCTAGGGTTTGGATTTCTTGGGCAAAATTGGGGTCTTTGAGCATTTCTACCTGTAAAAAAGGAACCACTTGTTGTTCAATCATTGCCTCGGATTTGGTTTGTTCTGCTGCCGCTAAAACCTTTGCTGCGGTGGGTTCCTTTTGTAACTTTTGCTTAATTTTTTGCCACAATTCTACACCTTTATCCATTGCTCCTTCCGTTAATTTACCGATAACAGCTTCAAAGGCGATTTTAGCGATTTCGGCGGCGGCTAATTCTGCTAACATAATCATCAATTGCGAGAATTTTTCGCCATTCTAGCACAACTATTTTTTTTAGGGTAAAATTGGTTCTCCTATCCCAATTGTCTCGTTCCAACTAGCTCTTGTAGCTCTTGTAGGTTGGATTGACAGAAAAAGTCCAACTGGGAGTTTTAGCTTCATTCCAATTTGTGCGGACTGTATGCAGGTGTTACCTGCTGTCATACCCAGCAAGTAAGCCTATTCGTTGAGTTGAAGAGTAAAATAGGGGAAGTCTTAATCCTATAATTATTTTGGGAATTGTGGCTGGAATCTTTTCGATAAACACTTAATTGTGGAGGTTAGATCAAATGTCAAAATTACTTGAACGAATCACAGTAAATCCCAAACAGTGTGGTGGTCGCCCCTGTATTCGTGGCATGAGAATTCGCGTGTCTGATGTTTTAGATCTATTTGCAGCAGGGCTGAGTGCTGAACAAATTTTGGAAGAACTACCAGATCTAGAAATGGATGACTTAAAAGCATCGCTTACCTACGCTTCATGTAAACTCAATCACCCTGTTTTAATTGCATGACAACGATTTGGATTGATGCACATTTGTCGCCTGCGATCGCAACTTGGATGACAGGGACATTTGGGATCGCCGCAGTAACTTTACGTGATCTTGGATTGAGAGATGCCGAAGATACCGAAATTTTTGAAGCGGCAAAAGCCCAAAGCGTTATATTTATGACCAAGGATAGCGATTTCGTAGATTTAGTTGAACGTTGGCAAGCACCCCCACAAATCATTTGGTTAACTTGTGGAAATACATCGAATGCTCGGTTGCGTGAAATTCTCAGCTTGACTTTACTTGATGCGTTAGATCTGTTGAGGTCTGGTGAAAAATTAGTGGAGATTAGTGGGGGTTAATACGGCAGTAATCTTGTACTGAATTTTAACTGCGTTTTCCTATCACTGCATAGAAGGGATCAGCAACCATAATTCCTAACATTTGCAGGAAACTGGGGGTAGTAGCAGGACGAACGATCGCCTGTACTTCCCTAAATCCCGCCACCGATTGAAAATAGGATTTCACTAACGCCACCCGGCCTAAATCACTATTATCGCGCCAAGCAGCGATCGCTTTTTGATAAAACATTCGATTGGAAAAACTAACCACCACCAGACCATGGGGCCTTAAAATGCGATACAGTTCCGCAAAAATCGCCTCTGGATACTGCAAATACTGCACCGACACCGTGATTAACACCGCGTCAAAAGAACTATCCTCTAGGGGCAATTTTGGCTGTGCATTGAGGTCTTGGATAAAATAACTATGCAAGCGGGGATTTTTGGCTAACTCCTCCCCATTCATCCCGTGACCTTCGATATGCTCAAATTCCATCTCCTCCGGTAAATGGGACACCCAGCTACTCATCAGGTCTAAAAGGCGCGTATTCGGCGATAATATCTCTCGGTAGAGAGCGGTTAATTGATCGATAAAACCCTGATCCACGTGGGTGACAAAGCGGGGAAAAGCATAAAAATCGCTGTCTTGAGTCGGATCGAGTTTAGTTCTTTCTTGGGGTCGGAGCATTTTTGTCAAGTTAATTTTACTATTCTTAACATACCCCACAGACAGAAAAAAGGGTTAACCGAACTGGTCAACCCCTAGGCTTGGGAACGCGCTGTAAATATTAGCTTTGAACGACTAGCTTAACGTTAGCGTTTTGCAGACCGCGCTGTTTCACTTCGGATAGGGTTTTGTTCACAGCGTATTTTTGGTTGATCGAGTTGATCAATTCGGTTTGATTGTGTTTTTTGGCTACACCCCAGAGGTCAGCGATTAAATCGAAACTGCCGTCGGTATTGCGAGACCAACCGAGATCATATTCGCCATCGAGAACAGCAACGATGTCAGAGCGAACTCGTTGACCGTTGTAACCACGAACATCGGCTTCGGTTTTCACGCTAATGCCGAGGTCGCGGAGAGAAGCTTTGAGGATTTCGGCATCGGTGATTTTGGTCCGGAGAGTGCTAAAATGAGACATTGGAATTTCCTCGTAGATAAGAATCAACAACAACAGATTGAGAGTTAAAGAGTGCCGCCAAGCGGCTTTTCGAGGCATTGCTAGTCCCTGAGAACTAGCCTTTCATCCCGTTGGGAGCGGGCGAAAGTCTGTTAGAACTCCAATCGCTGGTACTCAGCGACGGAGGCCGAAGCAGGTCGGGCGCGTTGTCTAGCCCAATCACGCAGGGCAGTCACCTGTTCGGTCATGGTGCGAGATAGGGGCAGAGTCGCCTTAATCGCCGCAATAATGTCCAATTGCGTGAATTCGCGATCTTGGGCGAAGGCCTCATACATGGCGGCAATCAGCGCCTGTTCTATTTCCGCACCGGAAAACCCATCGGATACCTTGGCTAACTGCTCCAAATCGAAGCGAGAAATGTCGGAGCGTCGTTTAGTCAGGTGAATATTAAAGATATCTTGTCTTTCTTCGGAATTGGGCAAATCCACAAAGAAGATTTCATCGAAGCGCCCTTTGCGGAGGAATTCCCCCGGTAGCCGTTCAATCCGGTTAGCTGTGGCCATAACAAAGACGGGCGAGGTTTTTTCCTGCATCCAAGTCAGGAAGGAGCCGAAGATGCGGCTAGAGGTTCCCCCATCGGAATCGGCGGATCCTGTGCCACCGGCAAAAGCTTTATCTAATTCATCGATGAAAAGAATGGCCGGAGAGATGGATTCGGCAGTTTTTAAGGCATTACGCAGGTTAGCCTCGGACCGTCCCACCATGGAACCATCGTAAACCCGTCCCATATCTAAGCGCAGGAGCGGTAAACCCCAGAGGCGCGAGGTGGTTTTAGCGATTAAGGACTTACCACAGCCCGGTACTCCTAAAATTAGCATCCCTTTCGGTTGGGGGAGTCCGTAGCTTCTGGCTCTTTCTGTAAAGGCGTTCGATCGCTGTTTTAACCATTTTTTTAATTCTTCCAGACCCCCGACGGCGTTGATGGTCTCGTCTTCTTCAACGTATTCTAAAATCCCGTTGCGGCGAATCAGTTGTTTTTTCTCGGAAAGGACGATTTCTACCTCGTCTTCCGTCAATTTGCTCGCTTTTACATGGGCTTTGCGGTAAACTTTTTCGGCTTCATCTTTGGTTAAGCCTAAGGCCGCTTTCAGGAGTTTTTCCCGGACCTCTGTGGTGGTACGACGATTTTGATTTTTGCTCAGGTGTTGGGAAAGAACTTCGTCTAATTCCCCCATGTCCGGCAGGGGAAAATCTAGAACCACTACGTCTTTCTCTAGTTCTATGGGGACTTCTTGCAGGGGAGACATTAAAACAATGATTTTCTCAGTTCCTTTAAAGCTGGCGATCGCATCTCTTAACCAGCGAGTCACCGGAGCGGAAGTGATGAACGGATGCAGGTCTTTGAAGATGTAGATGCCCGCTTCCCGTTGACGCACCACCCATTCGATCGCCGCTTCTGGCGACACGGTATTATGTTGATTGGTTTGGCGCGGTTGACCCTGTTCGATCATGCCGTGGGTGACAGTCCAGACAAACACCCGTCGATGTTGTGTATTTAGTTGGGCTATTTTGCTGATGGCTTCTTCCGCCCTTTCCTCCTCGGAGGTGACGAGGTAAATCAGGGGATACTGAGCCTTGACGAGAATTTCTAGCTCTTCTTTCATAACATCGACCCTATTTGTGGTAACGGTTTAGACCTTGGTCGGCTGATGGCGGCGGCTGCCTTGTTCGGCTACCGAGAGTTTAGCAGGTAACTAAGGCTGCTTCTCCCTCGGCGGTTCCTTGAGCACCAACGGGTTCGGGAACTTCGAGCGGGAACTCGTCGCCGACTATTCCGGGCTGGCGTTTGATTGACCTTAGCCGATCTTCTTTCATCACTAAGGCGGCATCACACTCGGGACAGACATGAACCTGATAGGTTTTGCCATAGGCGGCGGCTTCGATTTCTTCTACCTTTTCGGGGTATTTTAGGTAGAAAGCGATCGCTTTTTCCACCAGCCCTGACATCGATTCTTCATCGATCGCGGCTCTTATTTTTAGTTGACGATGGACTCCAGGGGGAAGGTACAGTGTGACTTTTTGCTTGTCTTGCATATCACTAAATTGGTTTACCCGGGTATGTGTCCCTACTATAACCACTGTCTTTCCCTCCTGTCAAGATGGTAAGCTGTTATGACAGCATAATTGTAACATTTCTTTACAATTGGTGGAGAAGTGGGGTGTGGGGTGTGGGGAAGTGGGGAGATGGGAGAATAAATAGGGTCTGCTGAAAAAGTTTTTCGGTGGTGGTAGGAGTCAGGAGTCAGGAGTCAGGAGTCAGGAGTTTCAGGCTTTGTTGCCCTTATTTTCGCAGCATGCACATCGGACTTTAACAGGTCAAAAGCTTTATTTTAAAAGGGTTTTACCATTATTCAGCAAACCCTAAATAAAAATAGTCTCCTCTCCTGCCTCGGAGCCTCCTGATTGACAATTGGCCAATTTTGTGATCCGCGTGGGCATTTCAGGTGATACCAGTCAATCAGAATAGTTACGAAATCTTAACAGTTGGTCGATTCTTGCTTAACAATTGAGATGGCAAATTCCACTCAAATATTCCTGAATCGCCCTCTGGGTGAGCAACTCACATAAAGTTAATTTTGTCAAGGATTGTTAAGATGCGCTTACCCAGCTCACCACCTCTTGATTTTATTTTTCAATCTGACAAGGAGATGGCTATTGATAGAAAGTTTTTTTACTACTTGTTTGCCATATTCTCTGTCTATTACTAATTCCTTGGCTTCCTTCAGAGGAAATAACATAGAGTGCTGGGGAAGATTGCTTCTGAAATCATAGGGGTTTTTAGTATGGGATGCTTCTTCCCCGAAGCCAATATTAGAAATTAAGTTGACTGAGGGAACCACTTCTAATCCTGAGTGGAAAAGGCATTGAAACATCCACTGATAGTCCCAAGTATCAATTTCTCCTCTATAGGCTTGGGAGAAAACTTGGTCGTACCATTTAAATATTTGTTCATCCTCGATAAAATCTTTAATTTCTTGCCTGATTTTTCGGTTTGACCATAATTTAATCTCATAGTCATAGCCTTGCCAAGCTCTTTTCCAAGTGGCCCATCCCCAAATGCCCCCACAAAAGGAAAAATGATAACTCTGCTGCTCTGGTTTCCATTGTCCTAACCAGTTAGTTCCGCTGATACTCATTATTTTTGGCTCATTTCTATATTTCTCCAATAGTTGTTCGCAAAATGGAAAAAAAGTTGGGTGGGGGAGGCAGTCGTCCTCTAGGATGATGGCTTCCTCGACTTGCTCAAAAACCCAGCTAATACCTGTAGATACCCTGCGTCCGCAGCCTAGATTAACCTCTGAATAGTTCCTGAATACTTCACAGTCCCAATCGATTTGTTCGACAACGGCACGGGTGGCAGCGCACTTGTCGCGGTCGTCTGGTCGAGCGGAGCGCGGACCGTCGGCAATGATAAACAGTTTGTTGGGTTTGGCCTGACGAATCCCTTCAAATACCTTTGCTGTCAGTTGAGGTCGGTTAAAGATAAAAAAAGCCACTGGAGCCTTCATAAGTCATTCAAAATTAAAAATATTGGCGGCGAATTCAGACAAGCCAGCCGTGGTAGAGTATATCCTGATTCGGGTTTCAATCATCTGCCTGCGCTTCGTCAAGGCAAGCTTTAAGCCTTTCAGCCGTAGTCTCGACATTGTCACCGAGATAAGAGTCGTGAGTTCCTGGAATCCGGTGAATTTCCAGTTCTCCTCCGGCTAGATGGTTCCACCCCTGATTTTGAGCCTTGGGATAAAAACTTTCAGTGACTAACCAGGTAATTCCACCAGAATAGGTTTGTGGTCTGTAGTGCATAATCATTTTTATGTAGTTTTTGGCAACTTTTTTTCGGTGGCGACTGAAGCTGTCTTCTGCCAGCTTTTCCTTCACCTTTGATGCTTGGTTAAAAATATAGGTGAGACTCTCTCCTTTGGCTGAGAATTGGAGTTCTCTGAGATGATAGCGAATTCTTGGAATTTGGAAAAATTTCTCCACCTGATAGCGGAGTTTTCTCGGCAGAGTTGGAACAGGTGTATCGAGAAAAACTAATAATCCCACTTTCTGTCCTTGTGCGACTAGCTGCTGTGCTATTTCCAACGCGACAAGTCCGCCTATACATTCACCTCCGAGAAGATAAGGTCCTTCGGGTTGGACGGTACGGATTTCTTTGATATAGTCGATTGCCATAGCCTCTACAGTATTGTGAGGATTTTCGATTCCGTCCCAACCCCTTGCTTGGAATCCATAAACAGGCCGTTCTTGACCCAAAAGATAGACTAATTTGGCATAGATGATTAATTCATTTTCGCCGCCGCCGCCACCGGGGACGAGAAAAAATGGTCTTTTCGCGCCACTCGACTGCATGGCTACTAGAGAAGACTGAGGATTTAGTTGGCTTTCAAGTCTAAGGCTGTGAGTCTGGGGGTCAGTTTCAACCGCTTTCTCCAGGAGAATCCTAGCTATCTGCTCAACCGTTGGAGCTTGGAAAAGGGTGACTAATGGTAGATTGATCTTGAAGACTTTTTCGATTTGAGCAAATAGCTTGACCGCCACCAGAGAGCGTCCCCCTAAATTGAAGAAATTGTCTTTGACTCCGATAGTCTGGATTCCTAAAACCTCTTGCCAAATCTCGGTCAATTGCATTTCTAAATTATCACGAGGAGCGATAAATTCTACATTCAAATAGTTCTCTTGATTATGGATGCTTTGTTTATTTGGTATTTTAGGTGATACATCAATCCAGTATGATTGACCCTCAAAGGGATAGGTAGGGACTGAAATAGCATAACATTGTTGATAGTTTGCAACTTTAGACCAATCAATTTTCACTCCCATTAACCAAAATTTGATTAAAGTGGAAAATAAACAATATAAATGATCAGAACTTTTTATTTCTTCAGGACTTTTTGTGTTATAATTATCAAGTTGTTTGAGATGGTCATGACTTTTGATCTCCAGAGAACATAGATCTAGCAAAATTACATTAGAGTCTGATAATAGGCTAGGTAAATTTTCTGCGTTCATGTTATTGATATTAAATTCTTTTTGCCACTGCTTATAGTCAATAGTTTCATGGATTTTAATTATCTTACCACTGATCGGTAAAATTACGGGAATTTTTGCGGCTTGAAACTTGGGAGGTGATTCAATTTTTTTATCTTCTATGATTAAAGAAATTGCCTCTTCTACAGTTAAAATTCCCGCCAATACTAAAGCATCATAATTTCCCAGACCATAACCTATACAGATTGCTGGTTTTATTCCCCAGTATTGCCATAATTGAGTCATCGCATATTCACAGATAAAGTTGACTACTTGGCTAAGAAAAGGGTTTTCTAAATTTTCTTCTTCTATTAATTGAAAAAATGATCTTGTCGAATAAGAAGAAATAAGTGGTTGCAATTCTTCTAGCAATGAATAGATGGCTGGATGACTTTGAGCAAGGGATTTAATAATTAGTTTAAGTTTCTGGCTTTTTCCAGAAAAAATAAAACAAATTGGTGCGGATTTTTGCCTTATAACTTGTCCACTGAATACACTTGATAATGCTTCTTGGCGAACAATCATATTTAGTTGCTCTTGCAATTGTTCTTTTGATTCAGTGATCATAGCTAGACGGTGGGAGAATTGAGATCGCCTAGTATTAGCCATAAAACAAATATCGGACAAAGCGACTTCAGGGTTATCTTCTAGGAAAGATTGATAACGTTGCACCAAAGCTTGTAAAGCAGTAGAAGTCTTGGCGGTTAGGGTAAAAACTTGTAAAGGAGAAAGATTAGGTTCAGCTTTTGCTTGAGACGGGACTGATTCTAATATCAGATGAGCATTCGTTCCCCCCAGACTAAAAGAACTAACCCCTGCTCGAATTGGCCCTGTTTCTTCGGGTAAAGTTTCTAAGGTTTGTTGTACTTTTAGTCCTAGTTTGGCAAAAGGAATGGCAGGATTAGGCTCTTGACAATGTAAAGTGGGGGGTATTTGACGGTGATAGAGGGAAAGAGCAACTTTAATCAACCCCGCAATACCAGAAGCGCCCTCTGTATGACCAATATTGGTTTTTACACTGCCCACCCGACAGGGATTATCAGCAGTTCGATCTTTGCCAACTACTGTTCCTAATGCCTTCATTTCTAGGGCATCTCCAATGGGCGTTGCCGTACCGTTAGCTTCAATATAATTAATGGAATTGGGATTAATTTCTGCCCGTTGATAAACTTTTTGCAAGAGAGCAATCTGGGCTTGCATATTGGGCGCGGTCAAGCCATTACCACTACCATTGTGATTAACGCCACTCCCCCGAATCACAGCATAAATGCGATCACCATCCGCTTGAGCTTGGGATAGAAGTTTTAAGACAACGACTCCGATGCACTCGCCCCGAACATAACCATCCGCTTTAGCATCAAAAGTTTTACACAAACCATCGGCAGAAATCAAACCCGCATTGACATATCTAGAGGCAATCACGGGAGAAAAAGTTAGATGTGTACCACCTACTAAAGCCAAACAAATGTCTTCATTCCATAAGCTTTGGCAGGCACTATCTATGGCCACTAATACAGAAGAACAAGCGGTATTTATTGTTAGACTTAAACCCTGAAAATCAAAATAGGAAGAAATCCTATTGGCTAACATACAGTCGAGAGTTCCAATGGTGGTATTAAAGGTTGAATCTTCAATTAATAAATTCGGATATTCACTACCAGAAAGCCCAATAAAAACGCCAGTATCGGTCCCTGCTAAATTAGCGGGAACTAGCCCAGCGTCTTCTAAGGCTTCCCAAGAGGTTTCTAACAAAAGTCTGTGTTGAGGATCCATCTTGATCGCTTCTTCCGAAGAAATGCCAAAAAACGCCGCATCAAATTTATCTATGCCATCGAGAAATCCCGCCCAACCTGTCATCTGCGTAGGGCGATCTATAGGGTCTTTAGTTATCTTATGTACGCCATTTTGGAGTATCTCCCAAAATTCACTAGGATTATTGGCTCCGGGAAAACGACATCCCATACCAACAATTGCGATGGGCTGTTTAATCATTAACTTTTGTATATACTGTGGCCATGTACACTTGACTACTATATCAATATAATTTATGATCAGTCAATCTGAAGCATGGAATAACTTCCTTGGCTTTATCCGTCAAATGTAAACGAGGTATCTCTTTTTATGGTTTTGGCTTCCCTTGTCTCAACATCTCAGACTGGCTCTCTTGAATTACTGGCTACGGAGCTTAACAATCCCCCGGGTCTAGCTAATAATTCCGGTAGCACGGTGACAATCTCCCTGACAGCAACAGGTCAGTGGACTTTAATTAACGTTGCCACAT
>MTBT01000148.1 GCA_002282935.1 Microcystis sp. LSC13-02
TCAGTATAGCACAATAAAAGTTAAGTTAACAAGCTATAGTTTAAAAAGCCGTCCTAAAAGGACGGGGCTTTAACCCAAAATTTCGGTAAAATCCACCCGCTGATATAAATCTGTCAGGGATATTTGAAAATCTAGAGAAAACAAAGTTAAAATCGCTTCTTGATCGTGATAATCCCGAAATGCCCAATGATCGCCTCTTTTATGAAATTGTTCGATATAATAACCATATTGATCGATTAAAATATATTCTTCAAAACTATTAAGAGAGCGATAAAACTTAAACTTATCACCCCGATTATAGTCTTGAGTAGATTTTGATAAAACCTCGATAATCACCTGTGGATTGGTAATCGTATCGGTGCGTCCTCTTTCAAGAATTGGTTCCCCCTTAACGATCATAAGATCGGGATAGGTGTATACACTATAGGTGGGTATGGCCAAGCGTAGATCGGTGATAAATATATCATAGGCTTGATTCTGGATAGTTAAGGGAAATCTTCTGTAAAAATTTCCCGCAATGCGATTATGGTTAGGAGTTCCCCCAGTCATAATAATAATTTCTCCATCTCGATACTCGTGTCTGTCGGTGGCAGTTTCCTCTAGTTGAAAGTATTCTGCGACTGTGTAGCGTTTCTCAGTGGTTGCGACCATATTGCCCCCTTGAAAGCAAAGCTCTGTCTTTATAATAACCTGTTTTCTGAAAAGGTACAATTATCGTTTTTAATCAGGTGCTGACTGCCGTATAAATATCGAGAGACCTGGTTAACCAGGTCTCTCCAAAGTGGGTGGGATTATTGTTGCTAATTTGTTAATCCGGTCGGGATAATTTGAGGATAGCGCCGGTGACTTTCATGCTTTCTTGATAAAGCACGTCCTTGCCCCAACGCTGTAACTGTTTACCTAGCAGAGTTTCTGTTTTTTGGTCTTCCAGATGGGCTACTTGTTCAATGCGGCAAGATTGGGCCCCTCCCGAAGCTTCCATCCGCATACAGCCGGTAGTTCCCGAACAAATTACCGTACAACAATCAGCCTGAAGATTAGTAGAACTGAGTTTAATACTAATCAGATCCCCTTGTACCTCACCCCAATCGGCCACGGGAATACCAGCTAATTCTGCTTCAATTAAACGCTGGTCCTGACCGAGGAAGCTAATCCGATGAATAGCGTAATCTCCCGACCGGTGACTATATCCCACTGGTCGCCATTGTAACCGGCTGGCCATCCAACCGAGGAACATAAAAGCTTGGCAAGGATTGCCCTTTTCATAATCAATAGTGATGCGATCGACTTCCAGAATAGCATCCCGGCGCTCCGGTGGATCAAAAGCCTCGGCGGTTAGTTCTTGCCAAGGGGCGAGACGACTCCAGTTCAGGTCAGCCAATGGTACATCTGTTGCTAGTAAATCCCCCACTTGCAGCAGTTCCGTTTCTGGTTCCCGAAAAGTGCTGGAATCGACGATAATCGTATCACATTGACTGGCCAGACGCTTAAATAGTCCATATTCCGCATCGGGACTGGCTTTCCACCAGAGAAATTTGGGCAAACTGGGAATAGTTAACTCGGAAATAATGCCGCCAATTCGTTCCAAAGCTTCCGCCGTACCGCTTAAAGTGACGTATTCACAGCAAACTAAAGTGTTCTGACTACGTTTGTTGACGGGACAATAGGCAGAAACGGAGGCTTTTACCCCTTCATCGGCCTCGGCGGTGGGACAGAGGGTAATAATGCGACAGGGATTGGAAGCAGCGATCGCATCTGCGACCCCAATCGCATCCAAATCGGCGGCGTATTGACGATGATTAGCCCCGTCCTCGGCGTTTTTTTCCGCTTCCCAGGCTGCCCTTAACCGAGCGACAAATTCATCGCTAGAAAGCCCGGTTACTTCTAGTTCTAGGTCCTTCTGGGCGACTTTGATCGCGGCGTGGGTCCGGGGACCGGCAATACCATCAATCGGACCGGTGTAATAGCCGAGAAGGGTTAACAATTCCTGTACCGCATCGGGTTCATAGACAATAAAGCTAAAGGTGGTGGCCCGGGTGGCGGCCATACCATCCTCATTATCATTATAGGATTGCCAGATATCGCGCAGTTCCTGCTCGATCACATCGATGGAAACATCTTTCGGTGCTTGCAGGGAGACAATGGGGGGGCTTTGGGTGGTCATGTCAGTTATCAGTTATCAGTTATCAGTTATCAGTTATCAGTTATCAGTTATCAGTTATCAGTTATCAGTTATCAGTTATCAGTTATCAGTTAGTTATCAGTTATCAGTTATCAGTTATCAGGTGTGAGTTTTTAGTGAATAGTATTAAGCGACAAGCTCGGAGCTGCCTTTTAACTGTTTACTGCTCACTGTTTACTGCTCACTGATTACTGTTTACTGCTCACTGATTACTGTTTACTGATTACTGTTCACTGTATTAGAGTCGTCGCCAACGACGGCCATCGCGGTTAAGGAGAAATTCCGCTTCTGTGGGTTCCCAAGTACCCGCTTCGTATTGGGGTACGGAGGCAGGATCGGCGGGAGCGTCCCAAGCGGCGAGAGCGGGAGTAACGATGCGCCATGCTTCTTCTACCTCGTCAGAACGGGTAAATAGGGTTTGATCTCCTAGCATAGCGTCTAAAAGTAGGCGATTATAGGCATCAGCGCTGGCAACACCGAAGGAGGAACCATAACTAAAGTCCATTTCTACCGTGCGCGTGCGTAATTCCGACCCCGGCATTTTTGCCTCAAAACGCAGGGCAATACCTTCATTAGGCTGAATTCGCAGACTCAGTACATTTGCATTAGTTTGTTGGGCTGCCGATTGGAAGATTAATAACGGCACATTGCGGAATTGGATGGCAATCTCGGAAACTTTTTTGGGCAGACGTTTACCCGTACGCAGATAGAAGGGGACACCCTGCCAACGCCAGTTATCGACGATTAATTTCATGGCCACGTAGGTGGGAGTGGTGGATTCCGGATTAACCCCCGGTTCTTCCCGATAGCCCGGAATGGGTTTTCCTTTCATCCAACCGGCTTTATACTGGCCGCGGATGGCGGATTTTTCTAGGTTATTGATATCGGCCAGGTGAGTCGCTTGCAGGACTTTGACTTTTTCGCCGCGGATACTATCAGCGTTAATAGCGTTGGGTGCTTCCATCGCCGTTAAGCAGAATAACTGCATCAGGTGATTTTGCACCATATCCCGCAAAGCCCCCGATTTTTCGTAATATCCGGCCCGATCCTCCACTCCCACGGTTTCGGCCACGGTAATCTGGACGTGATCGATAAATTGACGATTCCAGAGGGGTTCAAAGATGGCGTTAGCAAATCGGAACACCAGTAAGTTTTGGACGGTTTCCTTGCCTAAATAGTGGTCAATGCGATAAACTTGGTTCTCCTGACAAACCTCTTGTACGACTCGATTGAGAACTTGGGCAGAACTGAGGTCTTTGCCAAAGGGTTTTTCGATCACTAACCGGTGTTTAATTGGGTCTGTAAGCATTCCGGCCGCCCCAAGGTTTTTAAGGCCGGGGGGAAAGAAATTAGGAGAAACCGCTAGATAAAAGACTCGATTGCCGCGGGTTCCCCGCATTCCGTCTAATTCTTCCAGAAAGACTTTCATTTTGGCGTAACTTTCTGGATCGTCCATGTTGCCGGGGAAATAGTACAAGCCTTGGGCGAAGTCTTGCCAATATTCCTCACTACCAATCCCGTCAGAAAATTCTTCGATGCCTTGGCGCATCTGTTGGCGAAAATAATCATGACTCCACTCTCGGCGCGCTGTACCGACGATGGTTAATTCGGACGGCAGTCGTCTTTCCCGTTTCAGTTGATAGAGGGCAGGAACCAGTTTTCTTTGGGTTAAGTCTCCCGATGCCCCAAAAATGACTAAAATTAGGGGTTCTGGGGTTCTTTCTTGTCGCAATCCCACTCGGAGAGGATTTTCGAGCAGCTTTACCATAGGATTTTGTCTAGCCGAGGTGCATTATTTCCCAGTTTAGCGATAATACTCGACGGCATACCTAAAGTAAAAATTAACAACCACAATCAGTGATCAGTGATCAGTAATCAGTAATCAGTGACCAGTAAACAGTAATCAGTGATCAGTAAACAGTAATCAGTGACCAGTAATTAGGGTCTGCTGAAAAAGTTTTTCGGTGGGGGTAGGAGTCAGGAGTCAGGAGTCAGTAGCCGGTCGTTTCAGGCTTTGTTGCCCTTGGTCCCAATCCTATTTTCGCAGCATGAACATCGGACTTTAACAGGTCAAAAGCTTTATTTTAAAAGGGTTTTACCATTATTCAGCAAGCCGTAATTATATTAAATCTGGTTATTAAAGACTGATTATTATTCCTCCTTTTGCGTGAGTGCCTAGGCCTTTTTGAAATCAAAAAGTTCGGGGCCTGGGAGTGAGCGGGGGGAAAATTGGGGGACTTTTTCCCTGAAAATTAGGTAATTGACCACCTAAAAATGGATAAAACCCCACACCCCACACCCTACCCCTAGGAAAAACTTTTTCAGCAAACCCTGATTGAGGAGAGGCCGTTATTTTTTGGCGGTTTTAACACAATCGAGGGTACGGACAATGGCGGCTGCTGCGTAGTTACGACGGGCGGGGTCATTTGGTACAAAAGAACTACCCTGTTCGTTCAAGGGAGAGGCCACACCGCAAAATCCCGACATCTGGGTAATTAAACTGGCGGCCCAATGACCGGAAGTATCAGAAAAATTGACGGGGGTTTTAGTTTGGGCTAAATCGGGGGCTTGTTTTTGCTGAGTTTTCAGGTAGGTGGCGGCCTGTTTGAGAATCGCCATCAATTCGGCCCTGGTGATGGGGTCGGTGGGACGGAATTCGCCGTTAGCTTTGCCAGCAACAATACCATTGGCCCGGGCCCATTGGATTTTTTGGGCACTCCAGCGCGTCGCTTCTACGTCGTTAAAACTGCCGCTGCCGGGGGGAATCGCTTCTAGGTTAATTTTGGTGACAGTTCCCATCCCTTCAATAATCATCGAGACGAATTGTTCCCTGGTGACGGGATTTTCGGGGCGGAAGGTGTTATCTTCTTTAAAACCGGCCACTACCCCAAGCGCGATCGCTTTTTCAATCTCAGTTTTATAGATATCGCCGCTAATATCCTGAAAACTGGCCCCGGAAGTGGGGGGAGGAGTGGTTTCGTTGATGGGAGGTCTGCCGCCGGCTGCGAGAACTTCCGCTTCTTTGCCGCTAAAGTAGAAGTGGCCTAAAGTTTTGCCTTGGAAAGTACGACGGCTAAATCTCCAACCCGGTTCGAGGATAATTTTCATAAATCCTGTTTGCATTCCTCGGGTTCTTCCCACCAATAATTCCGGTCTGCGAGCATCCCGGGGAGTTCCCACTAAGTATAATTGGCCATTGCGTTCCACAATACGCAGGATGTAATCTAGCCCAAAATCCCGGCCATCGAGACGGATAGAATAACCATTACTATCGGTGGCGCGGCGACAAATGCCGGTAAAGTCAAAGTTGAGGAGCAGCGGGTCGATCATGACGGGATTTGAGCCGCTTTCGCTCCAACACTTCTGTTTTCCCTGGATTTGTTCCAATACTAGCAGGTCAAATTTATTACCTCCGTAGGGACGAGCGATCGCTATTACCTGGGTCTGCTCGATGTCCTGTTCGTCAAAGTTGACCGCTGGTGTGGCAGTTATGCCCAAGCTCATTAGGGCGGTTAGGGCGATCGATAATCTGGCTTTCATAATCTTTAATCTATAAGACGATTTTTGCAGTAAAAATAGACGTGCTAGTCCCAATATTCTAAGACTGAATGCTTCCGGTTGTTGTTCCGGACTGCGCCGGATTGTTGTCTGTCCGCACAAGTTTTCTCTCAATCTTCAATTTCCGAACCTATTTATCCTGGCAATATTCTGATGGAACTGGTGGGTTAATCAATATTAATTCGGTTAGCTGTTGAAACTGGGGAGATTTTGGCGAATTGTTGAAAATTTTAGCCAGCCATTCGAGTCTTAGGCTAAGATGGGGAGAGAGGCTTTTAATTGGCCGCAGCCCTTGACTTCCTCACAGGATTTAAGCCCAATAATTGCCTAAAAAATTGCAGTTAATCGATGGAGGGCTATCAGTGCTGCGGTGAATTATCAGTTATCAGTGGGTAAGTTAACAGTTATCAGTTATAATAGAATGCAGACAAACTTATTTAAAGCAAACAATGAAAGCAAGGTATCAACACCGCATTTACCCAACAAACCAACAAAAGAGGCTTTTGTCTCAGTTGTTCGGGTGCGTGCGTGTTGTCTGGAACAATACCTTAGCTTACTGCCAAGAACTCTATCAAC
>MTBT01000149.1 GCA_002282935.1 Microcystis sp. LSC13-02
AATTTTAGCAGATTCAGGGGCACCTGAGCGACTCTCAATCTAGCTAAAAGCCTTTTCCTGTAAGGTTTTTAGCTTTATTCAGCAAACCCTAAATAGAAGTTTCCTACTGTCTTTTCACTGATTACGTTTACTGATCACAGCAAAAAAGTTGGCTGCTCCCTGTTTAATTTCAATCCTGAAAACCGACACTGCTGGCAAATCCTGTAATTCCGGTCATCTCCTCACTACTGTTGGCATCGAGGAAACGATCCAAGTCATCGAAAGTGGTTCCGTAGGTAATAGTGTTATCGTCGTATCCTTTCAGACTGACGGTATGTTGATCAAAAGCTTGGTGGAGATGGGGTAAACCGATGAGATAACTGTAGGTAGTTGTTCCGATGGCTAAATCCCTACCCATTTCTTTAGTAGCCGACTCTAAACGAAAAGCGGCGTTGACCGTATCGCCGATCGCCGTATAATCTGGATGTTCACCGCTGCCAGTATTGCCCACCATGGCATAACCGGTATTCACTCCCGCACCGATGCGTAATGTAAAGGGTAAGGGATATTCTTCGCTTAAGACGCGGGTCATCTTGTATATTTGCGTAATTGCTTCGAAAATTTGCAAGATATCGTCTTGATTGACTTCCTGTTGACCGTGAAACCAGATGGCCATGATCGCATCACCAATATATTTATCTACCCAACTGCCGGAACTGCGGATAATACTCCCGGCATGGCGAAACCAATTGCCAATCAGAGAAGAAAGCACTTTTTCGTCTAATTGCCTCGTTAAAGCCGTAAAATTTCGCATATCCACCACCATCACCGATGTTAAGCGACGTTCATGGAGGGGGGAGGTGGGGGTATCCCGTTCTAAATTGTCCGGTTGCTTGCCTATATTAGTGGAAGTAGGACGATAGAACTGCACTGCCGTTTTGCCAAAGGTGATCCGATCTTTGTCATGGATAGTCACGGGAATGGCTACCCTTCTGCCATTAACAAAAGTTCCATTGCGACTACCGAGATCGATCAGATAAAAATCTCCTGTTTCCGTGGATTGTAAAATAGCGTGATTGCGGGAGATACAGTGATCTTTAATGACGATATCATTATCTTTGCCCCGTCCGATTGTCCAGCAAGGTCTCCCCACGAGAGGGAAAAAACGCTCTCCCTTCTCGGTATGGAGTAGTAAATAAGGATTTTGTCCTAGTATATCCACGGGTAGATCAGCGGTAATAGATGGGTGATGGTAACTGCACATTTTATACCCCACATTCCAGACATTTTCATATATCTAAGTAGGTAGGTGGAAATGGAAATTAGCCAGGAAAACCCTTAGGCCAGAGAAGCGGTAATCCAAAATAAACCATCGACTAAAATTGTACTCAATACGGCTCCGCTAAATGCCCACCAATAGTATACACGTTTTTGCAAAGGATAGATACCAATCGCTAAGAGCAGGTTAAGCAGCACGATCGCCCAACTGATGCCCCAGGGGGTCTGTATTTGGGCCAAGGCGTTATCAAATATCGGTGCTACTAGGTTGGGGTCTAGTTCCACGGTCATTAATTGTCGCCAGTAGGGAATTAGTCCCGTTAGATAGAAATATAGGTCGGTGATGGCGGTTCCTAACAAAGAACCGAGATAGAAAAGATTGCCCACTTTGCCGCGACCTTTGCATAATCCCCAGAGAACAAAGGGCAGCCCGATCGCTTCCATGGGAATATGGATCAAGGGTTCCCAACGCCACCAACCCCAGTACAGAGAACCGGCTAACCAACTCCAACTAAAGCCCAAAAGTAAATCCCCCCAAAGACTGATTTTTGCTTGTTTGAGCAGCCAAATCCCTAAACCCACCCAGAAAACGGTTAAACCTAGGCTAATTTCGGGATAGTAGCGCACTAGGGGCGCTTGTACGAACACGGGGACTGATACCAGAAATGCTGCTGTCCAAAAGACGGATTGACATTTTTCCCAGTTAGGGACTAGGGGTTTCAGGCGATCGGAATTGCTGGGGACTAGGGTAGAGTTGAGCAAAGGATTTCAGAATTGTTACAAAACTTTACTTATATTAAGATACATCATTCTCTTTCTACTATATCCCCCCTAGGGGGATTTGGGGAAATTAAAAAATTGTTTTTGGCAATGCGCTATCCTGTTAGAATCGAAAGGACAGCAGCGATCGAGGAGTGCAAAAAATATGGCAGCGGGCCATGAAGAAAATCCGAGAATGCCCCTAGATAAAGTTATTTTTGTCATTGCTTGCGTCTATCTAGGTTGGGTGGTGGCATGGCTAATCAGTCAAAAAAATGCCCCTGTCTCTCAAAATGGCCCGATTTCCCAGGAAGAGCAAAAGTTTATCGCCTATCTGCAATCATCCCTTGCTATTATCGATCGCCAAGGTCAAACTTCATCCCCCGATCCTGATCCTGATCCCCAAAATAACCCTTCTCCGGTAGCCACAGTTCCACCACCACCCCCCGCTAATTTACCGGTTAATAATAGTCCCCAGATCATAGAAAGAATTTACGTTCCCGTTTATCCCCAAACTCCTCCAACTACCGCCAAACTTGTCCCGGTTACACCCCCAAATCCCGACATTTCCGCGCCACCATTACCGGCTGCCCCCCAAGTGAATCGGCCGTTGGCAGCGGTTATTCCTACCAATAATCAGGTTAAAAATACCCTGGTGGGGGTGATGGATTTAGGCGATCGATCTTCGGCTTTATTTGATAATAAGGGGATAACTATGCGTATTTCTCCGGGGGAATTTATCAACGGTTGGACTTTAGTGGAAGTTGGTAGTCAACAGGTTATTTTGTCTCGCAACGGGCAAACGAAAGTCTTAGAAGTGGGACAATCTTTTTAGGGTGAACTACCCGCTGGTCCAGATTGTCGGGGCTTCTGAACTCACGGGGGAATGCCTGAAGATAGACTTACGCTCACCTTGCGGATTTGGTATGATAGAGACAATTAGAACAGGTTTGAGAACTAGGAAAAAATCTATCAATCTCCATTAATAAAACACCTTATTGACAAACATTTTGTTAACGAAGAAAATAAACTGTAGCGGTAATAATACTCAGAATTACCACAGTCCAGCGCAGATAACTAGGAGAGATAATTCTAGCTAGTTTTCCACCCAATAAACCCCCAATTAAAGAGCCAATTGCTATCACTATCGCCGCCGACCAATATACCTGATTAGAAAAGAGAAAAAACCAAGATGCCGCCACGTTAACCACCAAAGAAAGCAACTGTTTTAAAGCATTTAATCTCGTGAGATTATCCTTGAGAAATAAGCCCAAAATTGCCAATTCGATCACACCTAAACCCGCTCCAAAATAACCACCATAAATTGAAGCGAGAGCGATGGGTAAAACCGCCCAAATTTCTGGGATATTGCCCTTTTTATCTCCCTGTCGCCGCTGCAACCAAGAGCGTAAAGTATCTTGAAAAGCCAATAAAGCTGCCGCTAAAAGAATCAGAAAAGGAATCAGGCGATCAAATACTTGATCACTGCTATTTAACAGCAAAATACCACCGATAATGCCGCCAATAACTGCCGATGGTAGCAATAACTGAATCCGTTTTTGTTGCCCGTGCAGGTCTTTTTTTTGGGCGAGAGTTGCCCCCAGATAACCGGGGCATAAAGCGACGGTATTAGTCACATTTGCCATTACCGGTGGGATACCCACCGCCATCAGCGTCGGAAAAGTAATCAGACTACCGCCACCGGCAAGAGCATTAATTAAGCCGGCAGCCACGGCAGCGATTGCTAGGAAGCCATAGTGAATAGGCGTGAGCATTTAGGCGTTAGGGATAGTAATTAGGGCTAAATCAATTTTTTCCTCGTCAACTTGCTTAATTTCGGCTCTAATTCCCGGTCCAAAGTATCTTTCGATTTTTTCTTGTTTTGCCAGCCACTTTTCTAGGGGTAAAAGGGGCGATTCAAATTCTAGGGTGAGACAATAGGCGGAATCAACAGCAGTTTCACGAATTGCCACTAAAGTCGGTCTTTCCTCGTCCGTGCGGCTTAATCCCAGCTTTTCTAGGGCTTCATCCAGATGCACTTCCTGTCCGTAGCGATAGCGGGTGACATCGTTGCGAAGTTTGGTTTGGGTGACAGTAGCCTGTTGTTGGCGCAATTGCAAGATTTCGGGGCTAGTGGGTTGACTGAAGGTTATAGGTTTGATTTCTGAAGCTTTTAGGGCTAAACCTCCCAATAATAACGGTAATCCGTAGAAAAACCCCGCTAAATTGACCGTGGCGTTACCTTGGGCATAACCGATAATCCCGATAACCGTTAAAATACTGCCTAAAATTAAGCCAAAGTATGATAGTCTAATTTTCCTGAGCATGAAATAATTTTTTTCTTGAGTACGCTAATCCTTTAGAGATTATACAACTCAAAAGAATCTTTTTTGCAGATGGGCAGTGGGGAGATTTTTCAGTTATTAGCTACTGAAGGCAATTAGTGTCTATTGCCTATTGCCTATTGCCGATGTACTCGCAATTTCTCAATTAATTGAGATAATTTCTGGTCAGAAGCGGCAGTAATAAAGTCTAATTTAAACTTTTGTCCCTGACTGAGATATTCTGCATAACTAGACAGAAGAAAAGGACGAAACTTTTCATTATCAGCAATATAAACTTCAAAAAAAGCCACCAATAAAGCTCCCGCATAATTCTCGATTAAATTTTGATTGGGTAAAGTGATATTGACCACAGACTCGAGGGTTTTTTGCATTCCTGCATCCAATTCTGTAAAATTTACATGAGCTTGTCCCTCCACCATGGCCAGATATTTATCCGGCGTTTTTAACCAAGTAAAAGGAATGGCCTGTTCAAAAATTGGATTAGCTGCTGGGTCATAACTTCCGGAACCCAAGAGGACAGGAATCGAGATTTTACTTAAACCTTTTTCCCCAAAAATACTGCGGTTAACGGGATTAGCTGCAAAGACAGCCGTGACTCGTTCATCGCGAAAATTATAGACCTGTCTAGGCAATTCTAGGGCGCGACATTCCAGTAAAATAGCGATATTAATCCCGGAGTAAGGACGATTACAATCTTGGGCGAGATTATCAAAATCAATTTGTGCGCCAGCAACAGCTAGAGACGCATAACCCCCGAAGGAATGACCCGCTACTCCCACATTAGTTAGGTCAAGTTTACCTTGAAATTGACTAGCATTACGTCTTGCTAATTCATCGATGACAAAGCTAATATCTTTGGGTCGATTAATAAACTCATTGCCATCAAAAATATTGCGATAATACCCCCCTAACATTCCTTGTAGGTATTTCATATCACTGCCAGGGTGTTGCGGTGCCGCTACTAAAAATCCGTAGGAAGCTAGATGTTCAATTGCTTGGGCATAATCTTCCGGTCGCGAGGCTAATCCGTGGGAAAAAATAATTACAGGTGTTTTGCCTTCTCGGAAAGTTTGCGGGATATAAACATTCACATATAAACTGCGATTGCGACTGCTATCGGTTAGGTTCCAAACTTCTTTTTTTACCTGAAAGCTACCGCGCTGACGCAAATCGGGTAAACTGGCATAATTAATCGCTGGTTTAACGGCAGCGGTTTCCTCGGCAGTCCAGAGGCGCATATCTTTGATAAATATTTCCGCCACATAAACCGCATAATCGATGGTTTTAGCTAATCCGAGGATTTCTTCCCCCTGTAACTGTATATTATTGGGGAATTTTTTCAGCACATTTAAAAGGGTTAATCCTCCTGGATCAAAAGCGGCACTAACAAGCGCACCCCGCAGGGCATATTTACCATTAATTCCCCCTTCAATGGTGATGCCTTTGCCCAAACGATAGAGCATATCAGCACCCATCACACTATTAAAAAAACGAGATAGTAAAATAGGATCGATGTCAATCTTTGTTAATAAAGCCTCACGAAACTTCTCTCTTGCTTCGGGAGTTGTTCTGGCAAGAAATCTTTTTAAATTAGCATCAATCTTTCCTTCTTTAGCAAAATTTTCTAGGGATGCTACCGATACAGAAAAGACGAGGGGAGTATAGACAAATTCAATTTCTTCAGCGGCTTTTAGGGGTAAAGCGGTCATACCCACAGCGAAAAGACCTAGGAGGAAAGCTCGCAGCCGACGGGTGGAATTATTTCTGGGAAAACGACCTTGTAAACTATGGCTAATCATGCGGTTTTTGGCTAGGGTAAATGACAATATGTGAACTACTCTCAAGGTCGTTGAGAGCTTCCTATTTCACGGGGGATTGCCTCAAGACGGACTTACGCCCAGATTTTGGTCTGACATCCCCTCTATAGGCAGTATCGCTAGTTCCTAACGACAATATCCGTAAGCTTTCATCTCGAATATTTATTGCCGCATTTATGTCACGGTCATGGATTGTTTTGCAATGCTCACAAGTCCAATTTCTAACATCAAGCGGCAAACTACTCACTTGATTTAGACAGACATGACAAGTCTTATAACTAGGGAAAAACCTATCAACTTCAATATAGGTTTTTCCTTGCCATTCTGCCTTGTATTTAAGCATTGTACAAAACATTCCCCAACTACAATCACTAATGGCCTTAGCTAAATTATGATTGGGTACCATGGCTTTAACATTGAGGTTTTCTACAGCAATAACTTGGTTTTCGTTAACTATCTTACGGGATAGCTTGTGGAGAAAATCCTCACGACATCTTGAGATTTTAGAGTGAACTTTAGCTA
>MTBT01000150.1 GCA_002282935.1 Microcystis sp. LSC13-02
TGAAAGTCCCAATCCTATTTTCGCAGCACTAACATCGGACTTTAACAGGTCAAAAGCTTTATTTTAAAAGGGTTTTACCATTATTCAGCAAACCCTACCTAGGATGAAAATAATTATAAATTTCCTTAGCTAATTGTTCCCCAATTCCTGTCACCTGTTGCAATTGTTCTAGGGAAGCTTCGCGAATATAATCCAGAGAATGAAAATGAGCTAATAAATCTTTTTGTCGCTTAAAACCTAAACCCGGTATCTCATCCAGACGGGAACGGCGACTTTTTTGCATCCTTTGTTGTCGATGAAAGCTAACAGCAAAGCGGTGCGCTTCATCCCTGACTCGACGTAATAATTGCACTCCGGGTTGTTCCTTATCTGTCTCTAAAGGAGAGGATTCCCCAGGTAAAAAAATCTCCTCTCTCTGTTTAGCTAAACTAACAACTTTTACCTGTTCTAATAAATTCATCTCCCCTAAAACTGTCACCACTGCTGATAATTGTCCTTTTCCCCCATCAATCATGACCAAATCGGGAAAATCATCACTTTCGGCAATATTATCGGGATTTTCGGCATAACGACGGAAACGCCGCCGAATTACTTCTGCTAAACTGGCAAAATCATCGGAATGACCGCTTTTAACCTCGGGATTTTTGATTTTATAGTGACGATAATGTTGATTAGCGGCCACCCCATCGATAAACACCACTCCCGACGCAACCGCATGGGAACCCTGAATATGAGAAATATCATAACCCTCGATGCGGTGGGGCAGCGCGGGTAAATCGAGAATTACCGCTAAATCCTGTAAAGACTGCAAATCCCGGTCGGCGCTTCTTTTCGTCTTTTCTAACTCATAAAGAGCGTTTTTCTCGACCATAGCTAATAAATCCGCTTTACTTTGCCGTTGGGGGACAGTTAACTCGACTTTGCGACCTTTTTTTTCCCTTAACCACCCCGCTAACACCTCACCTTCCGGTAATTCGCAGGGTAGCAGGATTTCGCTGGGAATTTCCACCCCTTCCACCGATAAATAATGTTCTTCTAGGACTTTTTGCAGGATTTCTCCCTCGTTTGCGGACTGACTATCGGCAAAAAATCCCAAACGTCCCACCAAACGACCGGAACGCACTTGAAATAATTGTATGCAACAATGCTGCTCGTCTTTAGCTAAAGCGATTGCGTCCCGGGATACGGTATCATCGGGTAAAGAGACTTTTTGATCGGTATTAAGAGCCTGTAATCCGCGAATTTGATCCCTAATCGTGGCCGCTTGTTCAAAATCTAGGTTTTCCGACGCTTCTAGCATCTTTGCCGCTAATTTGTCTAATAATTCTCCCGTCCTTCCCTGAAAAATCATCGCCACTTTCTGCAAGGTTTCTCGATAATCTTGGGGACTAATTAATTTTTGACAAACCCCCGGACAACGACCGATATCATAATTTAAACAGGGACGGTCTTTAAAAAGAGGTTGGGGACGTTGACGCAGGGGAAAAGTGCGTTTAATTAGGTGTAAAGTGTGGCGCAGCAGCCTGGTATCGACGTAGGGACCATAATAACGGTCTTTTTGGTTATTTATGCTACGTTTGCGGGTAATAAAAATGCGCGGGTAGGTTTCCGACCAAGTAATACAAATGTATGGATATTTTTTATCGTCCTTGAGGAGAGTATTAAAATGGGGCTGATGTTGTTTAATTAGATTAGCTTCTAGGGCCAAAGATTCTGCTTCTGTGTCGGTGACGATAAATTCAATTTCTGTCACCTGTCGTACCATCAAAGCAATGCGGGGACTGAGGGGTTGACTGGGACGAAAATAGGAACGGACTCTAGACCGGAGTTTTTTGGATTTACCGATGTAGAGAATTTCGCCATTTTGGTCGCGCAGGAAGTACACCCCCGGTTCGAGGGGAATTTCCTGAAGACGATTTTCTAGGCGATCGAGGTCTTGGATTAGGGTAGAGTTAAGATTATTCTCGAACATCTTTCTATATTAGACAAAAAAATTACGCCAGTGGGTATTAGCTGACGTTTGGCAAGATATTCAGGGCAAATCTTCACAAAAATTAATAGGCTTCCGATTCGATTTGCTTAATCGGGACGAAACATTCTCCGGGGAGAAGAATCGGTTTATTGTTAAAAATCAATTGGCCCCGATGATTGTCGCGGTTAATAGCGACACCAAAAGGACGTTTACTAACTCTGCTATTGAGGGTACAGTAGATGCGATAAATGCGTCTGGCTGCCCGTAAGACAGTAGGATCTAATAAAATTGGGATTTCCATATCGACACGCTGTTGTTCTGTGTTCTGGGATAGGGCTACCATATAAGTCGTCTCCCTACGATTAAATTGACATATTTATTAAATCAATGTTATACGACGATTTCCGATTATGCCACTTTTGTTAGGATTCTACAACTTTCAGGATGGCCTGGCCCATAGCTTGGCATCCCACTAAGGTCATACCTTCCGAGAAAATATCTCCGGTACGATAACCGAACTCTAAGACTTTTTCTACGGCTTTTTCCAGGGCTGCTGCCGCTAAAGGCTGATTTAGCCCATATTTTAACATCATAGCAGCGCTGAGAATCTGGGCGATCGGATTGGCTTTATCTTGGCCGGCGATATCCGGGGCCGAACCGTGGACGGGTTCAAAAACTCCCACTCCAGCAGTCCCTAGACTAGCGGAGGGTAACATTCCGATACTACCGGTTAACATGGCCGCTTCATCGGAGAGAATATCACCGAATAAATTGCCCGTGACGATAGTATCAAATTGTTTGGGGGCCCGGACTAACTGCATGGCTGCGTTATCGACGTAGAGATGGGAAAGTTCCACATCGGGATAATTAGCGGCCATTTTCGTCACCCGGTCGCGCCAAAGTTGGGAAACATCAAGAACATTAGCTTTATCGACGGAACAGAGTTTATGTCCGCGTTTTTGGGCAATTTCAAAGGCTACCTTAGCGATGCGGTCCACCTCCGACTCCGAGTAAACCATGCTATTTAAACCGCGTTTTTCTCCCGTTTCTGTCTCAAAAATCCCCTTCGGTTGACCGAAGTAGATACCCCCGGTCAATTCCCGGACCACCATGATATCCACTCCCTCGATAATCTCCCGTTTGAGACTAGAAGCGTCGATTAATTGCGGAAAAATGGTGGCAGGACGCAAATTAGCAAAAAGACCTAAGCCAGATCTTAAGCCTAATAATCCCGTTTCTGGCCTTTGCTGCCGGGGTAAATTATCCCATTTATAACCCCCGATAGCGGCCAAGAGAACAGCCTCACTATTTTTACAGGCGCTCAGGGTTGCTTCGGGGAGGGGACTGCCGGTTTCATCAATGGCTGCCCCTCCAATTAAAGCGGTTTGGAAGTCAAACTGGAGGTCAAATTTTTTACCGATGACTTTCAGTATCTCTACGGTGACAGCGAGGATTTCCGGCCCGATGCCATCGCCTGGTAGTAGGGTAATGCGATACTGTTGCGTCATAGTTCTAGAACGGTAAAATAGGTCAGCCTTGTCATTATAGCATAGTTAGGGCGGCTTTTTTCTCCTGAAAATGTCAATCTTTGCCAGAAAAACTGGGAAACTGCCGCCGAATTAGCTAGGGAAATTCTCGATCTTCCGGTATTAATTAAAGGGGCAGTTAATCCCCGATAACTACACTAATTCTACATGGGAATCATCCCCGATCATAAAGCGTAAAGCTTTTGGACGTTGGGGGGCAATTTCTAATTTTGCCCGTCGTCCGATAACACT
Source organism: Microcystis sp. LSC13-02 (assembly GCA_002282935.1). GTDB lineage: Bacteria > Cyanobacteriota > Cyanobacteriia > Cyanobacteriales > Microcystaceae > Microcystis. The sequence continues at coordinate 3,751 of MTBT01000150.1, forward strand.
ATCAACTATGCGCTGATGAATGCCAATAATCGTGGCATCTTTGAGAATAACACTGTGTTCTATGTCGGCATCGATTAATTTTACTCCATTAGCCACACTACTGTAGGGACCGATAAAACAATTCTCAATGTGACAATTTTCTCCAATAATGACAGGGCCGCGAATGGTACTATTAATAATTTTACTACCCTGACCAATTTGTACCCGTCCGATCACCTGACTATTAGCATCAATTTCTCCCTGCAAAGCGATTTCTAGACTGGTATCAAGGATAATCCGATTGGCTTCTAATAAATCATCTTTTTTACCCGTATCTAACCACCAACCCAGTAGTTTATTGGCTTCTACTGCTTTATTTTGATTGATTAATTCTTGGATAGCGTCGGTAATTTCTAACTCACCCCGGGCCGAAGGTTGAATAGATGCGATCGCTTGATGAATGGTGGGGGCAAAAAAATAAATCCCTACCAAAGCTAAATTTGAGGGGGGGTCTTTGGGTTTTTCGACTAAGTATAAAACTTTGCCGGTTTCATCTACTTTTGCCACCCCAAAAGCACTAGGATTAGATACTTTTCGCAGGAGAATTAAAGCAGCAAGGGACTGTTTTTGGAAAGAGTCTAAAAAGGGCGATAAATCATCCTCAATTAGGTTATCACCCAAGTACATAATAAAGGGGGAATCTGCTAGGAAAGATTGGGCAGTTTTAACCGCGTGAGCTAATCCAGCTGGTTGATCTTGGCGAATATAAGTTATCTTAGCCCCAAACTGTTCACCATTGCCCGTAGTCTGACGAATTTCTTCCCCGGTTTCGGGACTGATAATAATGCCAATATCGGTAATTCCTGCGGCGACAATTGACTCGATTCCATACCATAAAATCGGTTTATTGGCAACGGGAACTAACTGTTTTGCTCCAGTATAAGTTAGGGGACGTAACCTCGTACCTTTACCACCGGATAAAATTAGTGCTTTCATAGTTTTAAAGATTAAATAGTTGGTTGAGCATAGCTTTGAGAGAATCCCGCCAATAGGAAGGAATATAACCTAATTGTTGCGAGATTTTTTGACTGGAAAGAACCGAATAGGCCGGACGCGCCGCTGGGGTAGGATATTCAGCAGTAGTAATGGGAATTACTCTCTGAATTTTTAAGGGAATACCGCTTATTTTTGCCTCCTCAAAAATCGCTTTAGTTAAATCAAACCAGCTGGCGACACCGCTATTACTAAAATTATAGATTCCCGCGGGATTATCGGCATTAATTAAAAGGTGAGTAATTGCCGCGGCGATATCTTTTGCCCAAGTGGGACTTCCCACCTGATCAACAACTACTTTTAACTCCTCTCTTTCTTTACCTAATCTCAGCATGGTTTTGACAAAATTACTTTTGCCATAACTGCCGTAAACCCAAGCAGTCCGCAGGATAATTGCCTGAGAATTAACAGTCTTAATCTCCTCTTCTCCCCTTAACTTTGATTGTCCATAAACCCCTAAAGGATTAGTTAGATCGGTTTCTAGATAGGGGGTATTTTTTCGACCATCAAACACATAATCGGTGGAAATATGGAGAAATTTAGCTTTAATTTTCTCGGCAGATTCCGCCATAATTTTCGGGGCTGTAGCATTGATAGAATAGGCTAAATCTGGCTCGGTTTCGGCTTTATCCACTGCTGTATAAGCGGCGGCATTAACCAGATAATCGGGGTGAATTTCCCTAATTAACTGGCCGATTTTTTCCGAGTTAGTTAAATCTAGTTCTTCTCGACTGATACTAATAACTTCACCTAGCTGGGGTAAAGTTAATTGTAACTCTTGTCCTACTTGACCTTTAGCACCAATTAGTAAAACTTTTTTCATTGTCTTTAGGGGAAAACTTCCACGGATTTAAAGGGTTGTCCAGCTTGGTCTTTAGGGGAGAGAATCGGGGGGGTCTCTAGAGGCCAGTCAATCCCTAAATCGGCATCATTCCAGGCAATGGTTTTTTCGTATTGGGGATAATAATAATTAGTGGTTTTGTAGAGAAATTCGGCTCGATCGGAGAGAACTAGAAAACCATGGGCAAAACCTTCGGGAACCCAGAAAATACGTTTATTTTCCGCACTTAAAACACAGCCTACCCATTGCCCAAAAGTGGGAGAACTTTTACGCGCATCCACTGCCACATCAAAAACACTACCGCTCACTACTCGCACCAGTTTACCCTGGGGATTGGGGATTTGATAGTGCAATCCTCGCAGGACATTTTTTAAGGACATAGAGTGATTATCCTGGACAAAAGTGGTATTAACACCAGTTTTTTCTCGAAAATCTTTCTGATTAAAACTTTCCAAGAAAAAACCTCGATCGTCTCCGTAAACTTGCGGTTCAATGATTAAAACATCAGGAATTTCCGTCGGAATAACTTTCATAAAATCGGAGACAAGATAACTTTTGCGGGTAGTTTAGCACAAAAGGGTATTTTTTTCTAAATTTTTTTATTAATCTTTCCTCGGTAACTGAATAATGATAAGATGAGCCTAACTTAGTCAGAGCATAAACGACGTGGTACAAGTCTCTACACACACCGCTACTCAATCTATCCCCGTGGAGGGAGAAGCCTTAAAAAACTGGTTACAGACTAGGGCTAATCAGATTATCGCCGGCGATCGACTCAGTCAGCAAGAGGCCTTAGCTTTAACTGCGATCGAAGGTCAGGAAAATATTTTCAGCTTATGTGAGGCTGCCGATCGCATTCGTCAGGCCTGTTGTGGTAATACGGTGGATTTATGTAGCATTATCAACATAAAATCGGGAAGTTGTTCGGAAAATTGTAGTTTTTGTTCCCAATCCGTCCACCATCCCGGACAAGATTCGCCTATCTACGGTTTAAAAAGTCGCGAGGAAATCGTCAGCCATGCGAAAGCGGCAGCCGACGCGGGGGCCAAACGCTTCTGTTTAGTTAGTCAAGGACGGGGATTAAAGTACAATAGCCCCAAATCGAAGGAATTCGAGGAAATACTGGCCACAGTTCAAGAAATCATCGAAACGGCCAAGATTAAACCCTGTTGCGCTCTGGGAGAATTAACCCTTGCCCAAGCGCAGGCCCTAAAAGAAGCCGGAGTTACCCGTTATAATCACAATCTGGAGGCTGCCGAGAATTTTTATCCTAACGTGGTCTCCACCCACAGTTGGCAGGATCGGGTAGAAACGGTAAAAAACCTGAAAGCGGCGGGAATTCAAGCTTGTACGGGCGGAATTATCGGTATGGGCGAAAGTTGGCAGGACAGGATCGATTTAGCTTTTTCCCTAGCGGAATTAGAGGTGGAATCAGTGCCGATTAACCTATTAAACCCCAGAAGTGGCACCCCTCTAGGTCATTTACCCAAACTGGACCCCTTTACTGCCCTAAAAGCGATCGCTATTTTCCGGTTTATTTTACCCCAACAAATCCTCCGTTATGCCGGGGGACGAGAGGCGGTGATGGGAGAATTGCAAAATCTGGGGCTAAAATCGGGAATTAATGCTATGCTAATTGGGCATTATTTGACCACTCTAGGACAACCCCCCCAACAGGATCAGGCGATGTTGGCTGATCTTAGTTTAATAGGAGGAGAAGCCCCCATCCCCGGTGAATACCAACCCCAACAGGCAACCTAAATCACGTCGAGGACGAGAATCTCCGCCGCGGCGCGCTTCCGTATCGGTTCCCAATGAGTTACTCTGGGCTTTGATTGGTTTGTTGCTGACAATTTTTAGTACATTTGTTCCAGTAAGCCTAGCTAGTTGGTCGGCTACGGGTCTATCCTCGCAAAAACTAGGCATAACTTACCAAATTGGGGCAGTATTGTTAACGGGCTGTCTGGGGGGCAAAAATGCCGGGCTTCTTGCCCAGGTGGCCTATATTTTTCTCGGTTTAACTTGGTTGCCCGTGTTTGCCCAGGGTGGGGGAATGGGTTATCTGAAAGAAGCCAGTTTTGGCTATATTTTAGGCTTTATGCCGGGGGCATGGCTGTGTGGTTGGCTGGCTTTTCGCTGGCGCGCCAAGATAGAAACCCTGGCTTTAAGTGCTTTTGCCGGTTTGTTAGTGATTCATCTGTGCGGTTTATTATATATGCTGGGATTGTCGATTTTTCAGCCCCAAGCCGGTCAAATCACCTTTCCCGATAGTTTGCCCACCCTATTTATGAATTATTCAGTCTGGCCATTTTTAGGGCAGTTAGTAGTAATTTGTGTGGTAGTAATTATTGCCTTTTTCTTCCGTAAATTATTATTTTATTGATGCCACAGCCAATGTTAGAAAAGAATCGCTGGTTTTGGGTAGTGGCGGTGATTGGTCTAATTTTAGACCAAGTAACTAAGTATATAACCGTGCAGAGTTTTGAGCAAATTGGTGATACTTTCCCGATTATTCCGGGGGTTTTTCATTTTACCTATGTGATTAATACTGGGGCGGCTTTTAGTGCTTTTCGGGGCGGTGTTGGTTGGCTAAAATGGCTATCCTTATTAGTTAGTTTAGGATTAATGGCTTTTGCTTACTTTGGACCGCATTTAAATCGTTGGGAACAATTGGCCTACGGTTTTATTTTAGCAGGGGCTTTCGGCAATGGTATCGATCGCTTTTTGTTTGGTTATGTGGTGGATTTTCTCGATTTTCGATTGATTAATTTTCCTGTTTTTAATCTGGCTGATGTCTTTATTAATATCGGGATTATTTGCCTATTAATTTCTAACTTTCCCCACAATTTAAGCAAATAAGTATATATTGACTGTTCAAAAAAAATTGGGGATTTAGTATTATATTCCTGGAGTCCTGATCATTTAAATATTTTGGAAATCTAGATAATTCCTGTTGAGTAACAATCATTTTGACCTCTAGAAAAAACTTAATTGAAGCTCATTTACCTAGATAGGGCTTGCTGAATAATGGTAAAACCCTTTTAAAATAAAGCTTTTGACCTGTTAAAGTCCGATGTTAGTGCAAGAAAATAGGATTGNGGGCAACAAAGCCTGAAACTCCTGACTCCTGACTCCTGACTCCTGACTCCTGACTCCTACCACCACCGAAAAACTTTTTCAGCAGACCCTAGATAACAATAAGCTATTATTCCTGTTTTTTATCGGTGCTGGGTGGATGCCAACCTCCCCGGATCCATAATCGACGAACTTTAACGATAAAACCTTCATTATGATTGTCATCATTTAAGTCCAAACGTTCAATAGTTGCCCTAGCGATGGGAGTAAGTCCCACTATTTTTAAAGCATCTGGTGTCCAGATAAAATGTTCTTGCCAATGCTGTTGGCGCGGATTGAATATTTCTACTTCTTGTTCTGTTTTCGGATCAATTGCCTTGATAAAATTGTAGCGATATCTGTTACATCTTTGGCAAGCTAAAGCTAAGTTTGCTAATTCATCTTTACCTCCTAAAGATTTGGGCTGAATGTGATCTACTTCAAATAATGCGGCACTAATTTCTTCTGAAGAATGACAGTATTCACACAGATAGTTGGCTCTTGCTCGGACTTGTAATCGAGTTGTGATAGTAATCATTTAGATTCAGCAACTATTCGCGCATTTAAGAGCGTGAAAATCTCGTTTAACTCTAAAATACCAGCTAATTCTGCGGTCTCTTGAGAATTAAGTTGGGAATTTTTTTCTAGTTCCCGTAGTTCCTCCAATCGACACTGCAATTCCTCGGTGAATTTAAAGAGATAATTTTCCCTTACTGGCGATAGCTTAATTCCTTTTTCAATCCAAGAAGAGGGCTTGACCATCAGTTGAGTTAACATCACTTTCTCCTTACCTTTAATACCTAACTTTAATCCTAACACGATTAGTTATTCTCGATCGGGTGAGCAATGCCCACCCGAAAAACTATGCTTCTGTTTCAGAATTAGAGCGATCGAATTTACTAACTAACTGAGGATTTTCTGACCAAGCATCGATAATACTCATATTACCATTGAGAAAATTCTGTTTAATAGCGCGGCGTTGAATTTTGCCACTGGCAGTTTTAAGAATTGTCCCCGATTTGGCCAAAACAATGGCATGGGTCATAATTTCGTGTTCTTCGGCGATTTCTTGACGGATATCGGCAATTAATTTGGCCGTATCTAATGCCCCGCTGCGACGTTCTAATTCCTGGACAATAACTAACTGTTCCTCACCGTTATCTTCAATGGAAAAAGCCGCGCCATAATCGGGACGAAAAACCTCATTAAGATGCTGTACTGACCATTCTAAATCTTGGGGATAATGATTACTGCCACGGACAATAATTAAATCCTTAATCCGTCCCGTGATATGTAATTCCCCATCGAGAAGAAAACCTAAATCTCCGGTGCGTAAAAACGGTCCTTCTCCTGTATCGGCAAGATAAGCTTGAAAAGTCTCTTTAGTTGCGTCTTCCCGTTGCCAATATCCAGCGGCCATACTGGGGTCACTGGCCCAAATTTCGCCCACTTCATCGGCTGCACAAAGGGTGAAAGTATCGGGATTAACGATAGCTATACGGGTATCACAGACGCGACGACCACAACTGGGGACGTATCTAACTCCAGTGGTTCGATCGGAACCTACAGGGACAATTTTACCGCGTTCGTAGGCGGTTGTATCCAAAGCGGTGATAATTGGGGTGGTTCCCTTGGGTTTATTGGAAATCAAGAGGGTATATTCAGCTAATCCGTAGGCAGGGGCGAAAGTTTGCCAAGAAAAGCCGTAATCTGCAAAAGTATCGACAAATTTGGTCATTACCTTCGGATTAATCGGTTCGGCGGCATTTCCCGCGGCCTGCCAACTGCTCAGGTCTAATTCCGCTAAATCGGCAGCTTTAATCCTGCGAGTACAAAGATCATAGGCGAAGTTGGGCGCTTGACTATGAGTAACTTTGTACTTAGTAATATTTTTTAACCACTGCATCGGACGCTTAATAAAAGCAAAGGGAGACATGAGATAGCAGGGTGTCCCGTTGTAGAGGGGAACTGTGATACCTTCGACTAACCCGTAATCGTGGAAATAGGGCATCCAAGTTAGGGTAACGCTATCCGGTTCGTAACCACAAGCTTTTTGCAAGTAACCGCAATGGTGCATCAGGTTAAAATGACTTAACATCACCCCTTTGGGGATATTAGTCGAACCGGAGGTATATTGCAGATAAGCAAGCGCCGATTTATCCACCTGGGGATCTTGCCATTGGTCCGCGAGGGAAATATCAATACTTTCGGTGGTAATCCATTTCATTTGGTCGAATTCTGGAAATTCTTCCTTAACACCTTCAATAAGAGTCAGAATACTTTCGGTAACTAGGGCAAAGGTGGCATTAGCATCCTTGACAATTGCCCGCAAACGGGGCAAAGTGCGCTTAAGTCGTCCCGATTCCGGTGGGGGGACGGGAATGGCAATCACTCCCGCGTAGAGACAACCACAAAAAGCGGCCACTACTTCTAAACTTTGAGGATACAGTAATAGGGCGCGTTCTCCTTGGGCCTGGTATTTTTGCAAATAGGCCGCAATCGCTCTTGCTTGGCGATCGAGTTCACTGTAGGTTAAAGGTGGGGTTTCTTTTTTACCATCGATAAGAAAAGTGTAGGCATGGCCCTCTGGTTGTGCCGTGGCGCGGTAACGTAAGAGTTCTACTAGGGTTGCGGGTTGAATTAGGGTTTCAGTCATCGTTGTTATCGGGCTTATTGGCGCTATTGTATAGAAGTTTTAACATATTTGCCGATGGCACTAGGAGCAAGTGCCGAAGGCGATCGGTCAAGGGTGTAGGATTAAGTTAGGGGCAAAAATCCCCCAGCACCATCTCTAAAGTAATTGGAAAAAGCTATAATTAATTAACTCTAAAATACCGGGAAAAAGTCATGACAGCCCTAGACATTATCCCAGAAGTTACCTGTCCCCCCACAGATTTATGGAGTGATGAACCGCCCTTGGCAAGTGATCTACACCTGCAACAGATCATCATTCTCCTTAGTTGTCTAGAATTATTATGGCGCGAGAGGAGTGATTACTACGCTTCGGGAAATCTGACCATCTACTACAACGAGGAACAACTAAAAAAGCGCGATTTCTGGGGTCCTGATTTTTTTGTGGTTTTAGATACCGAAAAGCGTCCCCGCAAAAGTTGGGTGGTTTGGGGAGAACAGGGTAAATATCCAGATATAATTGTCGAGATTCTTTCCGATTCTACGGCCAATATTGACCGCAATAACAAGAAAATTCTCTATCAGAATATCTTTCGCACTCCTAATTATTTTTGGTTCGATCCTAATAGTTTAGAATTGCAGGGATTTAGACTAATTGAGGGACAATATCAAGCTATTGCTGCCAATGAACAGGGTTATCTATGGAGTGAACAGTTAGGATTATATTTAGGGATATTTGACCGTAAACTGCGTTATTTTACCGTCGATGGTCAATTAGTCCCCACTCCTCAAGAAGCCGAATTACAGCAACGACAGGCAAAAGAACAGGCTATTTTAGAGAAAGAACAGGCTATTTTAGAGAAAGAAAGGGAACGTCAGGCTAAGGAAAAATTGGCCCAAAAACTACGAGAATTAGGCATCGATCCCGATACAATTTAGGGGAAATCTGATCAGTAGGGTTTGAAGACAAAATAACAAACTCTGCTATAAGATTAAAAAACAAAATTATTTTCTAGCAGTTATGGTGACAGCAGCTCCCCTAGTGGGTGTAATTATGGGCAGTGATTCCGACTTACCCACCATGAAAGAAGCGATCGCAGTTTTAGAGGTTTTTCAGATTAGCCACGAAGTCGCCATTGTCTCGGCTCATCGTACCCCCGAAAAAATGTTTGAATACGCAAAAAACGCTCATTTGAGGGGAATAAAAGTGATTATCGCTGGAGCCGGCGGCGCTGCCCATTTACCCGGAATGGTAGCATCTTTAACCCCCTTACCCGTGATTGGAGTTCCCGTAGTCACGCGCACTTTACAAGGGTTAGACTCTCTCTATTCAATTGTACAGATGCCCGCAGGCATTCCCGTGGCCACGGTGGCGATCGGTAATGCCAAAAATGCCGGACTTTTAGCGGTTCAAATTCTCGCCACCGGTAATATTGATCTTTTAGAGCAAGTTATCGCCTATCGTCAATCCCTCACCGATTCCGTCCTCGAAAAACAAAGCAATCTTCAACGACTAGGCTATCAAGACTATCTAGAGCAGAGTTCACCTAAGTAGGGTAGATTGAGAAAAGATTAAGTAACAAATTATGAAGTAATTATGCGTTGGATCACCGCTTGTGTATTGAGTCTGTTACTCTTTTTTGCCCTACCCATAGCGGCTTATGCCGATAGCCCGACTATTAGCGAAGAACAGATTAGAGAAGGGGAAGTTATCGCCGAAAAAGCCCTAGAAGCCACAGAAAAAGGGGATTACGTCCAGGCCGAAAACTATTGGACCCAATTAGTCGCCAAATTCCCCACTAATCCCGCCGTCTGGAGTAATCGCGGCAATGCCAGAGTTAGTCTCAATAAATTAGAGGATGCGATCGCTGATTTTAACCAAGCGATCGCCATTGCCCCCGATGCCCCCGATCCCTACCTCAATCGCGGCACCGCTTTAGAGGGAGAAGGCAAATATCAAGAAGCGATCGCCGATTATAATAAAGTTTTAGAATTGGCTCCCAATGATGCCTTTGCCTATAACAATCGCGGCAACGCCGAGGGCGGTTTAGGAGACTGGGAAGCCGCCGTGAAAGACTATCGCCAAGCTACTCAACTAGCCCCGAATTTTGCCTGGGCGCAAGCTAATCTGGCTCTGGCCCTGTACGAATTGGGCAGATATCCGGAAGCAGTCCAAAAAATGCGGAATATTGCCCGCAAATACCCCATGTTTCCCGATGTCAGAGCCGCCTTAAGCGCCGTTTTATGGACCCAAGGACAACAGGGAGAGGCGGAAAGCAATTGGGTAGCCGCCGTCGGCATGGATACCCGCTATCAAGACCTCGATTGGGTAAAAAGCGTGCGCCGTTGGCCGCCAAATATGGTTCTAGCCTTAGATAAGTTTCTTAACTTAAAGTAAAGAAGGACTAAATAGTAATTTTTCTGGCAGTAGCGGGACTGAGGGGCAAATTATCCAGAAATCGGCGACTAAGATACAATTGTGATGTGCTCGGTTGTACTGCATTTAAACTGCGTCGGGGAATTTTTAGGACAATTGATCAGACTTCCTCGACCCAGATCTGGTTAAATTATCGTTTCTGGACGACCAGCTACTCTTCCCCGTTCCCCAAAAAGAAAACTTTGTACCTTACCATTAAGATAACTGCTGTATCTGCAATTGCCTTTTTTACCAAAATTTTGGGTTAAAGCCCCGTCCTTTTAGGACGGCTTTATGTTAAAATAAAATTGGTTTGAATCCCATGAGTGGGCGGTAGTGAATGGCTCGATTGAGTTGAACCCTTGAACTCGAAAGTCTGCATAAGAGACAAAAAGGGAGGGTAGCGAAAACCTC
>MTBT01000151.1 GCA_002282935.1 Microcystis sp. LSC13-02
TGTATAGATTTCAGCTACTTTTAGGCGTAGGCACTCTCATCGAATTTTATTTTAAGTTAATTATTTGCATAACAATTACCGAAGAGCCAAAGTTTTTTATGTTTTTCGATCCGTTCTTGTTCTTCTAAAAATTTTGAAATCAATAAATATAATTGATGTCTTAGATTAAACATAAGATTGACCTCGTGGAATTAATGATCTGGATTTTTTGAATTTAGGGGTGTAATAAAATCGACATTTATTGTGTTAAAAACCCACTTTTATAAAATATTCAAAATAACTGTTGTCTTTGCCTAACGGCAAAATCACCGTATTGAATAGGGAAATTTGGTAAAGGATTAGATTGTTTTTGTAAAAAAGCTTCATATAGATGAGAAAGTTCTTGTAGTAAATCCAATAAAGGCAAATTTAACTGAATTTTCGGGTTAATAATTTGTCGGCAAATTTCGTCAACTTCTTGAAAACAAGTTCGCAACAATTCATGACGTTGCATAATAGTTTCCAAAGCTTTCCTAAAGATATCAATATCTAAATTGCCATCAATTTGAAAGCGAAACGGCATATTATAGGTATAGCCTTGAGCTTCCAATTGGTACAAAAACCAAAGTCTTTCTTGAGAAAAAGAAAGCGGTACAAGTTGAGATTTATCTCTAGGCGGTATCGTATTTGTTTTGACACCGATTCCTTTTTTTTGTAGTAACAGCTTGAGTAATTTTTGTTTGTCTTGAGAGTTATGATTCATTTTTACCCTGGGTTAAATAGGTTTTAATCTAGTGATTTTAGGTTGGTTTGATGGATACAAATCAACCTAAAAATTGTTTAATTATTGATGCTAAATAGCGGTATAACCTCCATCTACCATTAAAATTGCTCCGGTTACATAAGAGGAAGCTTCGGAGGCTAAAAATACGACGGGACCAATTAACTCTTGTAAATCTCCGGTTCGTTTCATGGGAATTCTAGTGTATAATTCGTCCATTTCATCCCCAGTTGAACGTAAACCTTCTGTTCCTTCCATCATATTATTCATATACCCTGGTGCAAAAGCATTGACTCGAATTTTGTTACTAGCTAATTCGACCGCTAGGGATTTTACCAATTGATTGACACCGCCTTTTGCGGCGCTATATGCTCCTGAAGATTTGGGAACAGCAACGAAAGCACAGATAGAAGAATTCATAATAATTGAACCTCCTGTACCTTGTTGCAGCATTTGTTTGGTTGCGAGTTGAGCGCAATTAAAACAACCTTTTAAATCAACATTAATAACCTCATCCCATTCCAATTCCTCTAATTCGTGAGTGTTTTTGAGAATTTCAACCCCTGCATTACAAACCATAATATCGAGTTGACCATAATGAGCAACGGCCTGTTCAATTAAATTCTGACAAGCTGGACGTTGACGAACATCGGTGTGAATTGCCATGGCTTCGCCGCCTGCTTCTTGAATGAGTTGAACCGTTTGTTCAGCACCAACTTGATTAATATCACCAATTACCACCTTAGCTCCAGCTTGTGCTAACCCTTGCGCTAATACCCGACCAATTCCTCGGGCAGCGCCCGTGATAATTGCAACTTTACCTGTTAAATCAAAGAGATGATTTGTCATTTTTTTTCTGTATTTTTTTTGTAATCATACCATTTTTAAAGCTAGGGAAATACGCTTAAATTCATTTATTTTTAAAGGTTGTGATTAGACGGGCTACAGTGGGATTTTCAAAAAAATCACGCAAAGTACAATTAATTTTAATAATCTTACCGATTTTATCAATTACCTGAATAACTTTTTGAGAATCCCCCCCAAGGTCAAAAAAGTTATCATTAACACTAATTTCTTCTAATTCTAAAACTTCTTGCCAGATATTGATCACGGTTTCTCTAGTTAGATTATGGGGTAAGTCATTAGATTTAATTTCATTGATTGATAAAGACAAGGGAGAAGTATTGCCGGAGAAGGAGACGGATTCAGATAAAGGACATAGATCAGAAATGGTTTTATCAGGCTCAGTGACAATATTCTTCAATAACTGCTGAAAATATTGTTCCATTTGAGTAATAGTTTCAGCCGTAAATAAATCAGCTTTATACACGAAAGCACCTTTCATACCTTGCTCAGTTTCTTCAAGGGATATAGTTAAATCATTTTCAGCACTATGGGCATCTATATCCATTTTTGATAACTCGTCCGTGACTGTCAGATTGATCAATTTTAAATCTTGTTTAGGAGCATTCTGGAAAAGGAAAATAACTTGATGAAACAAAGCATATTGAGAATCTCTAATCGGTTTTAATTTTTCCACTAACGTGATAAAAGGAATTTCTTGATAAGCATCAAATTCTAAACTCATTTCTTTTACTTGATGCAGCAAGTCCCGAAAATTGGCTTGATATTCTACATGAGTATATAAGGGGAGAAACTGAACCATAAGTCCGATTAAATCTTGTGTTTCGGGTTGGTTACGATTAGCCGCAACTCCACCAATAATAATTTTTGTCTGTTGTGTATAGTAAAAGAGTAATATTTTTAAGGCGGCTAATAAAGTCATATACAAAGTCGCTTTTTCTTGATGACTTAATGACTTTAATGCGTCTGTTAAGTTTTGAGAAATGAGGAAATAATGAATGGCTGCTTCAACAGGTTGAGCCGTTGTGCGTGGGTAATCAGTAGGGAGTTTTAAAATGGGTGGGTTAATCCCTATATGTTTCTTCCAAAAATCCAGATGAGATTGCCATGAATTATCTTTTATTGATTGCCATTGCCACAGAGAAAAGTCACTATATTGAATCGGTAATTCAGGCAAAGGTGAAGGTTTATTCAGACAAAAAGTTTCATAAAGAATGCCTAACTCTTTAGTTAAAATATTCAAAGACCAACCATCAGCAATAATATGATGGATTATCATGATTAACAGATAGTTATCTTCAGCAAATTTTATAACTTTACTGCGAAATAATGAACCTTGTTCTAAGTCAAAAGGTCGGTTAATTTCTGCTGAAAATAATCTTTTGGTTTCTTTTTCTTGCTCCAGTTCACTAAGTCTTTGTAGGTCAAGAATTGAAAAATCAAAAACTGGATCATCTGTAATTTTTTGGAACACTTTCCCATCTATCCAAGTAAAAGTTGTCCGCAAACTTTCATGACGTTTGACAATTTCTCTTAAGCTTTCCTCTAGTGCAGGAACATTAAGCAAGCCTTCAATGCGATAAATACAAGGCAAGTTATAAATACAATTTTCTGGATAAAATTGAGCAAAAAACCAAAGTTCTAACTGAGTTAAAGAGATAGGAATTAATTCAGAGTTGGATGATTGGCGTTTAGGTATAGTATTTACTTTTTTAAAACTAATACCTTTTTTTTGAAGCAGGAGCTTGAGTAATTTTTGTTGATCTTGAGAGTTGTTTTTCATTTGTAATTAATAATTCAGGAGTGGTTGACTTATTTTTTTTTGTTTTGAGATAATAAAGCTTGAACTTCTTCTGGTGAAAGTTGGGAAATTTCTTGAACCGTTACGGCAATTTCATTCAGTAAACCTTCATTCCCCACTAATTCAATCATGACTTGAGTTAATTGGCTGATAGTTGAGTGATTAAAAAGTTGGCGCACAGAAATTTCTATTTCTAAGGTTTGACGGATTTTACTAATCAGTTGAATCGCTTTTAAAGAATGTCCACCTAACACAAAGAAATCGTCTTCAATCCCAACTCGTTCGACTTCTAAAATTTCTGCCCAAATTTCCGCTAAAACTTCTTCAATTGCAGTTCGAGGAGCGACATAATTTTGAGTTAACGATAAGTGGTTTTTATCGGGTATTGGTAAGACTTTTCGATCAACCTTACCATTAGGACTGAGTTGAAAAGATTCCATCACAACAAAAGCAGAGGGAATCATATAATCGGGTAGCCAGTTTTCGAGGAAATGACGTAATTCAACTGGGTTTATGGTTTCACCTGGACGGGGAATAAAATAAGCGGCTAAATATTTTTCTCTCGCTGTTTCTCCCTGAACTGTAGCAACAGCTTGAGCAATTTGAGGATGTTGATTTAAAATAGTTTCTACTTCCCCTAATTCAATTCTATAACCTCTAACTTTCACCCCATCATCAATTCTTCCTAAATACTCGATATCTCCATTGGGTAAGTAACGCGCTAAATCTCCAGTTTTATACAGCAATGAATTATCGCTAAAGGGATTAGGAATAAATTTTTCTTGGGTTAATTGGGGATTATTGAAATAACCCCGCGCTAAACCTCCTCCCGCAACATATAACTCCCCAGTGACTCCGATGGGTACGGGTTGAAGATAGGAATTTAAAATATAAACTTGCACATTAATAGCGGGTTTACCAATGGGAATATACTTCGGCCAAAGCTCAGGATTTGGGTCAAAGGTATAACTGGTAACGAGATCCGCTTCTGTGGGTCCATAAAAATTGTATAGCGTACAATGTTCGAGTTGTTTGAATACAGAAATCATCCTTGGAGTAATTTGTAATTGCTCTCCAGCTGAAATAATTTCACGCAAGTTAGCGAATAAGTAGGTTTCCTCACTATAGGTTTCCATTAATTGTTGTAACAAAGTAACGGGCAAAATTGCTTTATGAATGGGTTTATTTGCCAATAATTGACTTAATTTAGCAAGGTCTAAACGCGAATCTTCTGGGACAATAAATAAGCTCCCCCCTAAACACAACGCAGCAAAGATTTCGTGATAGCTGACATCGAAATTAAAGGGAGCAAATTGTAAAAAATTCCTCTCTGGTGACATTTTTACCCGATGATCCTCAATAATATTAGTTAAGGATTGATGCAGGATCATAATACCTTTGGGTACACCCGTAGAGCCTGAACTATAAATAATATAAGCCAAATCCTTTAAACTCACGGGTTTGTCAAGATTGGTCTTGGGTTCTAAGGCAATTTCTGACCCTTGTTCATCCAATAAAATCCGTTGAGAAATGGTTTCACTGTTTAAAAGGTATTGACAATTTTTTTGGGTTAATAAGGTTTGAAGTTGGGTGTCTTGCAGGATGTAAGAAAGTCTTTCTTGAGGATAGGTTGGGTCTAGGGGAACACAGACACCGCCTACTTTTAACACTGCTAAAACGGCAATCACCATATTAACAGACCTTTCTAAACAAATCCCCACCAAAGATTGAGAACTCACACCGATTTTTTGTAAATAATGAGCCAGTTGATTGGCAGACTCATTCAGTTCTTGATAGGTTAATTGTTGCTCTTGAAAAACAACAGCAATGGCTGAAGGAGTTTTGATGGCTTGTTGTTCACATAATTCATGAACGCAGTGTTTTATGGGATTTTCTGGTATCGTTTGATTCCATTCAACTAATAATAATTGACGTTCTGCTTCCGTTAACAGAGGTAAGTCTTGAATCTGGCGATGGGGATTAATGGCGATTCCTGCTAATAAGGTTTGAAAATGACCTAACATCCGTTCAATGGTGTCATTTTCAAATCGTTCTTGAGGATAAATAATTTTAATAGTTAAGGCTTCTCCAGGGGTGACAATAACGGTTAAGGGATAATCAGCATTGCCATAATCTTGCATTTCCCCGACTTGTAAACCGCCTAAATTCTCACTATCATTTTCGCTAAAGGGTAAATTTTCAAAGACAACAAAACTTTCAAAAACTGAATGAGGAGCAGGAATTTCACTCCATTTTTGAATGTCAATTAGAGAACTATAACTATATTGCTCTCGTTCTAAATGCTCTTGTTGTAATTGTTGAAACCAAGTTAATAATTCAAGTTGAGGCTCAATTTGGATGCGAATGGGTAAGGTATTTAAAAACATACCAACCATCGATTCAATCCCTGTAAAATTGGGCGGTCGTCCCGAAACGGTTGCCCCAAATACAATGTCTGATTCACTGCTATAATGATGTAATAATAAAGCCCAAGCTCCTTGAATGAAGGTAGAAAGAGTAAGGCGATATTCTTGGGCGAGTAATTTCAGACGACTGGTAATTTCTGGAGAAAGTTTTGATTTTTGATCAAGATAATTTTTACTTTGAGTAACAAGAGGATTTAACGGTTTATCAACGACTAATGGAGTTGGAGAGGTAAAGCCTTGAAGATTTTGTCGCCAAAAGAGTTCGGCTTGGGTTTGATCTTGCTGTTGTACCCAATTGATATAATCTTGATAAGGGCGAGGTGTGGGTAAATTAACGGGTCGATGGTTGATAAATCCAGCGTAAAACTTGAAAACTTCTTTCAACAGAATTGCTGTTGCCCAACCATCTAATAAAATATGATGTCCAGTATGGATAAATTCATATTTTTGATCTTCAAGTTGAATTAAATGACATCGAAGTAAGGGGACTTTATCTAATTCAAAATATTGCTCTTTATCAGAGGTTAATAATTTTTGAAATTTAGTTTCTTGTTCGGCGGGAGAATGGGAGCGCCAA
Organism: Microcystis sp. LSC13-02; assembly: GCA_002282935.1. Classification (GTDB taxonomy): domain Bacteria; phylum Cyanobacteriota; class Cyanobacteriia; order Cyanobacteriales; family Microcystaceae; genus Microcystis. Next base: position 6,429 of record MTBT01000151.1, read on the forward strand.
TCATAATTAAACCAAGGCAAGCTGACATTTTTTCTAACCACTTGCAAAGGCTGTTTGGTTTTTTTCCAAGCAAAACAAGTCCGTAAAATACTATGTCTATCTACTACTTTTTGCCAAGCTTGTTGGAACGCATTAATATCTAAATTGCCTTGTAAGGTGATTTGAATTTGTGATAAATACGTCTTTGATTCTGGATTATATAAAGAATGAAACAGCATCCCTTGCTGCATGGGACAAAGGGGATAAATGGATTCAATATCTTTTTTACTAACGTTAGATTTTTGAGGTGTTACCATTGTTTTTTTCCAATAGATTAAATAAAAATCGGGTGGATTTCCTGAATAACGGTTGATTCAAGAAACCCGATCAACTTAGAACGAATTACCTTTAACGTTGACTAGACCACTTGAGTTTAAATTTGTTAATTTCTTCATCGGTGTAAAAATGACGCACTAATGGTTGATCATAAATCTCTTCTAAATATTCATCACTAAAGGTGAGACTCTTTCTTAAATTCTCATAGATGAGATAGTCATTCTCGTCTAAAAAGTCTGCTGGGTCAAGTCGTTCACAATTTAAATTTTCAACTTCCAAAAAAGTTTCTAAGGCTTCTTTTAAGCAAGAATCAAGTTTCTCTAACTTTAAGACTAATAATTCAATATTACGGTCTGGGAAATTCGCAATCGCATAACCTTTTTCTTTCGGAAAATCAATGGAAGCAATATCAATGCCAAAAACAGCTTCTAATTCTTCCTCAAACCAGTCATACTGTTTTCCATAGACAAAATTTTGAGACCAGAATTTCTTAATAATATCATCCATTGTGATTAATCCCTTCTCATATTTTATGAAAAATTCAGGAAAAACACACGCACAATCAATGATTTGAAAAAACCAAGAAATATTACGGGCAATGGGTTCTCGGACTCCGGTAATAATTTTAATGCTTTTTTGACCTTTGATTTCTTCAATATGTTCGCTTAAATATTTGGTAATACAGGAATGCCCAAAGGTAAAAGCATGATAATGTTGATCCAGTTGCATTGCTTCCCAAATTTTTGAGAAATGTTCTGAATTCAGATTATGGATATGATAAATCGCTTGATCTGGTAGTTTTTTTTTCAGGGTCAAATAGGTACTCACTGAACCAACTTTCCCCATTTGATAAACAAAGATTACTGAAGAATTATTGAGAAGTTCTTGTTTTAATTGTCTTTCTGTCTTCCACATATTAATCCTATTACTAATATAGGAATACACGGTAAAAACCTGTTTATCTGCGATGGGATAATAGTTAAGAGCTTGGTTTGAGAGTTTAGTTTGTGTGTTCATGATGCTTGTTGATGATGTTGGAGGGTTGAATTTAAAATGCTGACGAGGATAAACCACCATCGAGGGGAATAGTAATTCCCGTTATATAACTCGCGCATTCAGAAGCTAAAAATACAACGAGATTAGCAAATTCTTCAGTGGTACCAATCCGATTCATAGGAATTGTTTTAAGAATTCCTTCTCGGATTAAATCTGGGGTTGTTCCTTCCTTTTTGGCATAAATTTCTAAATATTCTCGATGTCTAGGGGTGTCAATAACGCCGGGGTTAATACTATTAATTAAAACATTATAGGGGGCGGTTTGTCTAGCTACCGATTTGGTAAAATTCATTAAAGCTGCATTGACAACACCCGATTTAACTAAACGAGGGGATGGCTCTTTTCCCGATGTCCCAACGATATTAACGATTCTTCCCCAATGTTGTTTTTTCATAATCGGTAACACTAAATTGGTTAAGCGAATATAACCCATTAATTTTCCCTGAAAAACGTTTAACCAATCGTCATCGGAAAGGTTTTCAATTAGATTTTCAGCAAAGTTAGCTCCTTCAGAATTATTAACTAAAATGTCAATTTTGCCATATTGATTTAAAGATTTTTGTACTAATTGTTCAGAATCTTGAGCTTGATGAACATCAGCCACTAAACTCAGAATTTCTTGGGCAGGATAAGCTTGAGCCAGAGATTGATAAGCTTGTTCTAAGCGTTGGGAATTGCGACCGCAAATAATTAAGTGACAGCCTTCTTCTGCTAATTTTTCAGCAATGGTAAAACCAATTCCCGCACTACTTCCCGTAATCAAAGCCACTTTATCTTTTAATCCTAAATCCATAAACTTTGCCCTAGCATTTTGAGGTTAAACTTAAAATTTTAAAACGAACTAAATTAAAATTTTAATCAAATTAATATCTTGATTCGATGAATTATATCCCTTTTTCAAAACCCTTGAAGGAGTATAATAAATTTGACCATATTCTAAACACTGTTCTTCATTTTCTATGGAGATTTCTAATTTTCCATTCAAAATAAATCCGATTTCTTCTTGCTCACCTTGATGTGGGGGAATGGAGTAACCGGAAGGAATTGTCGTCATGACAATTTCAAACCAAGAACCCTTAACAGATTGACAAGGTAAATGAGTGATTTGATCTTGGTTGTTTGATAGTGTTAATACAACGTCTTGGGAAGGTAAAGAAGAGGTAATCCGTTTAAGATCAAATCCAATCATCGGTTCTGATAAAGGATTAAAAGCACCATGAGGAATATTGCCATCAGCTATATAAACATCTTGCAAAGGTCTTAAGGGTTTAATCACATCTTCAATATACAGTTCCAGTTCTCCTGAGAATACCATGCCAATTTGACTTTCAGGATGGTGGTGGGATTCAAGTTTAGCATTGGGAGCTATAACGTATAACTGAAAAATGGTATCTTGGCATTGAAAAACCTCTAATTCTACATGAGGATTGAGTTTAATATACTTTGGAATTGGGAAAAATTCAGACATGATTTTAGGGTACAGGTTCAAAATGAAATTGAGATTTAACTTCTCAATTATTTTTATGTGATGAAGGCAACTATTCTGAGCGGATAGGTAGCTTTCTTAGGTATGCACAGGTAAATAAATACCTTGAATCATGGTGTTTTCCTTTTTGTAGAATAAAGACCAACTCATCTCAATTTTACCATATTGTGAAATAAATTCTAAATCATGTTCTCGGAGGGCATTTTCATTGGTAATCGCTAAATCTGCCAACCCCTGTTTAACGTGAATAGCGGCAACACTGGTAGAATTAACCAATGTGATTTTAATCTTGTTTTGATTTAGGTCACACGGTAATAAATAAGGAAGTAAAGGAAGAGGAGCGGGATGAGTGACTAGGGTGCAATTTTCTAAAATGATTTCTTCATTTTTTCGCTTGGCTAATCCGTAAACGGGTGTGGGATAGGTGAAGATAAAACCTAGTTTAAAACTTGGTTCCATATAGAAATCATTAATTCTTTCATAGGCATGGGGTACTAACGCCAAATCTATCTGATATTGGAGTAAAGATTCCTTTAACTCTGTAAAGCTATCAAATAAATGACTATTAACCGAAATCTGTTGTAATTTCCATTGAGAAATTAGATAATTTAAGGTTTGTTCGCTGCTGGTTTCTTTTGGACCCAAAGTGCCAACGCTTAAAGTTTTGACATCAGGCTGGGGATAACACAATTCCATTGAAAACTTTAACATGGTTTTAAGGCTCCTGAATTTTTAAGGGCGGATAAATTAGGATTTCCGGTGCAAAACAAAACAATTTCAATTTCAGCAATTAAAAATTTCACTAACTCATCAACGGCGGCTTCTGATTCAATCGCTGCTACGAGAAACGGTCGAGCCAACCCTCCTAAATCGGCTCCTAAAGCGATGGATTTGGCAAGATCTAAGCCATTTTTTAAGCCACCAGAAGCAATTAAGGGAATGGTTGAATTCAGAGTACGAATGGCGGTAATACATTCAGCCGTAGGTAAACCCCAATCGGCAAAAACTTGTCCGAGATGACGCTGTTTAGGGTCTTTTGCCCTTTGACTTTCCACTTTTGCCCAAGAAGTCCCCCCGGCTCCGGCTACGTCAATGGCAGCGACTCCGGCCTCAATTAATCGCTGTGCCATCATCGATGAGATGCCATTGCCGACCTCTTTAGCGATGACAGGAACGGGTAATTTTGAGCATATTAACGCAATTTTATCGATTAATCCTTTAAAATTCTTGTCCCCTTTCGACTGTACCGATTCCTGTAACGGATTAAGGTGCAGAATTAAGGCATCCGCTTCTAATAAATCTACCAATTTGAGGCATTCCTCTAAACCGCAGCCGTAATTTAACTGTACAGCCCCTAAATTCGCTAACAGGAGAATATCCGGCGCCAGAGAACGGACTGCAAAGGTCGGCGCTAATTCTGGTTGTTCGAGTGCAATGCGTTGAGAACCCACTCCCATCGCTAAACCATAGCGTTGAGCGACCATTGCCAATCGAGTATTGACTAAATGGGCTAATTCTGTTCCTCCAGTCATGGAAGAGATTAGAATTGGAGCTTTTAGAGATTTCCCCAAAAAGGTTGTCCCCAATTCAATATCGCTGCGGTCAAGTTCAGGAAGACAACAATGGGTAAAACGATATTTTTCTAAACCGCTTGTAAGTTGTTGAAATTCCACATCTTCTTCGATACAAACTCGTAGATGTTCGCTTTTACGATTTTCAATTTCACTGGGAAGATTAGGCGGTGACATAGTTATTATCAAGTATGAGGGTTAAACATTAAGTTGAGGTTAAAAATCGAGTTCCAAGAGCAGTTCATCTAGTTCTGCTTGATTAAGATCCGCATCGGGAAAATCTGATGGAGTATAGCCTCCTTCTGTTGATAAACAATGGTCAATTATTCTTACTAAAGATTCTTGATAAGCATTAGCTAAATTTTCTATCGTTGTTTTTTGATGAAATTTTTCGCTATATTGCCATTCTATTTCTAGTTTGCCCCCGACAACAATTCCATTAATATCAATTAAATGGGAACGTTGCCCTAAAGGACTATGAATAGAACCACTCGATTCCTTAGCAAATTTTCCGCCTAGAGAGCTTATCTGAGAGTCAGTAAATTGCCCTAAATAATTAAAGCTAACTTGAGCTTTTGGATAATTTCTTAAACGGAATTGAATAGTTAAATCTGGGTTAAGATAATAACCGATTCCATAGTCAACTCCTCGATTGGGAATTTGTCGTAATTGTTCTTTAATAGATTTGAGACTATCTCCCGTATTCTCGATATTTTCCAAGGTCAGAAAGACCGGAAAAATACTGGTAAACCAGCCGATAGTTCGGGATAAAGTAAGCGAGTTGATCACATTTTCCCGCCCATGGCCTTCTAAGTCAAGTAAAAGACCTGGAAAATTTGTCCACCTGGCAAAAGTTTGAACTAATGCGGTTAGTAATATATCATTAATTTGAGTGTTATAAGCTTGGGGAACCTCCTGTAACAGTAAGCGGGTTTGTTCTTCAGTTAAGGTGAAAGAAACCGTTTTTGCATGGGCAACAATGTTGGACTTAGCTTCACCTTGATAGTCCAAAGGAAGGGGGAAAACCGAGGGTAAATCACGGTTTAGCCAATACTTGAATTGCGTGTTAAATTCTGGGGTTTGAGCATAGTTTTGCAATTCTTCAGCCCAAGTTTTAAAGGAACTGGTTTTGGGGGGAAGTTCCTGAGAATCTTGGCTTTCTAATTGTTGGTAAATCGTGGCTAAATCTTCCAGAATAATCCGCCAAGAAACTCCATCTACTGCTAAATGATGAATCACAATTAACAATCGTCCACTATCACCCAATTTGAAGAAAACCACCGCCATTAAGGGGCCTTGATCTATCTTGAGTGTCCGTTGTTGAACTTCTGAAATTTCAGCTAGGGTGGTTACTTGTTCATCGCAATACAGATGAGATAAATCCACCAATTCAAAGGCAAAACTATTGCAATCGTCGCTGTGATTTTGTTGCCATTTTTCCCCTTTTTGAATGAAGCGTAACCGCAAAGCATCATGGTGATAGAGTAATTTAGAAATAGTTTGTTTCAATAAATCTGGTTGTAGATTATTGGGAACTTCTAACAAGATAGATTGATTAAAATGATGACGTTCGGGCCAGTTTTGTTCAAAAAACCACTGTTGAATCGGAGTTAAGGGAACTTCACCTGTGACTAATCCTTGGTCAATTTCAGTGGCAGCAGTCGTCTCCGCTAGGATGGCTAATTCAGCGATTGTCTGATAGCCAAATAGTTGTTTAGGAGTAATTTCTAATCCCTCTTGATTCGCTTTAGCAATGATTTGAATGGCTAAGATAGAATCTCCTCCCAATTCAAAAAAGTTATCGTTAATACTAATAGTTTTAAGTCCTAAAACCTCTTGCCAAATTTGAGCGAGAATTTGTTCATTTTTTGTACTCGGATTTGCATAATTTTCTAATTCATTTGGGTTAATTTTGGGTAGAGGTAAAGCGCGGCGATCTACTTTTCCATTAGGAGTTAAGGGAAAAGATTCCAAGGAAATTAAGAAAGCTGGTATCATATAATCTGGCAGTCTATCTTGTATAAATTGTCGTAATTCTTGGGACGTTAAGGCTTCCGTTTTAGGAATAAAATAACCATATAAACGCTTGGTTTTTAAATCATCTTCTCTGACAATTACAATAGCATCTTTAACTTGGGGATATTGATTGAGAACGCTTTCAATTTCCCCTAATTCAATTCTAAAACCTCTAATCTTAACTTGATCATCAATGCGACCCACAAATTCAATTTGTCCATCGTTTCCATAACGAACTAAATCACCGGTTTTATAAAGGCGATCACTGAGTTTTTGACTAAAAGGATTAGTAATAAATTTAGAATCGGTTAACTCTGGACGGTTGAGATATCCTTTAGCTAATCCAACGCTGGCAAGATGTAATTCCCCAGGAACACCAATAGGAACGGGTTGGAGATAGCGATCAAGAATATAGATTTTGGTGTTTGCGATCGGACGACCAATGGGCAGCACATCCATGTCTTCAAAGCACTGTGCAACTGTAGCACAGACAGTGGATTCCGTTGGCCCGTAAGCATTAAAAAAACGCCGTCCACTAGCCCATTGAATAACCAAAGAAGGAGGGCAGGGTTCTCCTGCAACAATGATATTCTGCAATGCTGGCAAGTTCTCACTGGACAGAGCGGTGAGTGCTGATGGCACAAGAGTCAAATGGGTAATCTCCTGCTCTTGTAATAGTTGCAGTAAAGGTTGTCCCGGTTGTAGTTCTTCCCGCGTTCCCAGATAAAGCCTTGCCCCCGCACAAAGAGCCATGACAATTTCCCAAATAGAAGCATCAAAGCTAATGGATGCAAACTGAAGGACACAACTATCCGGCTGCACGTCAAATAGCTTGATTTGTGCTTGGGATAGATTACACAATCCTCGATGAGCAACGAGAACTCCTTTCGGCTTTCCGGTTGAGCCAGAAGTGTAAATGACATAAGCTAAGTTCTCTGGTGTTAGGCTAGTGATAGGGGAACTTTTACTTTCGGTAGAGATTTCTTTCCAATCGGAATCTAAGCAAATTACTTGTGCTTGATGCTGTGGTAACGAGGTGACCAGTTTTTCCTGAGTCAATAGAACTGCTAGTTGCGAATCATCGAGCATATAAGCGATCCGCTCAGATGGATAAGTAGGGTCTATGGGAACATAAGCGCCAGCTGCTTTCAGGATACCTAAAATCCCTACTATCATTTCAAGGGAAGGTTCGATACAGATGCCCACCAGTGTTTCTGGTTTTACCCCCAAGGTTTGTAAATAGTTTGCTAATTGGTTCGCCTTGCTGTTTAGTTCTCGGTAGGTTAGCTGTTCACCTTTAAAAATTAGTGCTATGGCATCTGGTGTTTGTTCTACCCACGCTTCAAATAGTTGATGAATACATAGATTTTGAGGATAGTCTTGTTGAGTTTGATTCCAGTCTTCTAATAATTGCTGTTTTTCCGATTCAGTCAGTAAAGGTAATTCCCTGACGGTTTGTTGAGGATTGGCTACAATTCCCTTTAATAAGGTTTGGAAATGACCCACCATGCGAGTAATTCTTTCGACAGTAAATAGGTCGCTATCATATTCCCAAAAACCTTCTAAATAAGAGCCTTGTTCCGTCTCTATTTCCTCTAAAATTAAGCTGAGATCAAATTTAATTCTCTGGTTTTCAACGGCTAGATATTGAGCTTTTAAATGGGGTAATTCTAAAGCATTGAGGGGGGCATTTTGCAACGCAAACATGACCTGAAATAAGGGATTATAACTTAAACTTCGTTCGATTTCTAACGCATCAACCACCTGCTCAAAGGGTACATCTTGATTAGCATAAGCTTCTAAAACAACATTGCGAGCTTGCTGTAATAATCCTGAAAAAGCTGGATTTCCTTCTA
>MTBT01000152.1 GCA_002282935.1 Microcystis sp. LSC13-02
AACAATTGACAAAAATCGCTAAATGCCTTTCTATATAAGGGTTCCATCCCTTATAACCCCCGTCCATTGCATAACACAAACCGAAGAGCCTCAACTTTAAACTTTTCACTCAAGGAGCGCGGAATAGAACCAGCTTCTCGAACACCGGCTTGAATTTCTGGTAACTTGATCATTGAGTCTCTGTCCTCAAACTTTTTCTAGGTACTGGTCAATCCTAATTTATACTAAATCCAGTTATCAAAAACTGATTATTTATTCTCCCCTTTGCATGAGTGCCTGTCCTGATATGTTACCTATGCTCAATGGATTTAGGATTAGTATCCTATAATACCAATGCTTAGGAAACTATAAAGAAAATCCCAAGATTAAGCGAATCCCCTGCCGAAAAACGCTATAAGAGAATAAAAAGCGTAATTTTATCTACAAAATTGTTATGACAGTTACCAATAGACAAGAGCTAGAAGAACTCATTCAACAGGTAAAAAAAGCTCAACAACAATTTGCCAACTATAGCCAAGAACAAGTAGATCTTATCTTCAAAAAAGCGGCATTAGCAGCTAACAACGCTCGCATTCCCCTGGCTAAAATGGCCGTACAAGAGACCGGGATGGGAGTAATAGAGGATAAAGTGATTAAAAACCATTTTGCCTCAGAAATCATCTACAACAAGTATAAACACAGCAAAACCTGCGGCATCATCGAAGAAGATAAATCCTTTGGTCTGCAAAAAATCGCCGAACCCGTGGGCATTTTAGCGGGGATCGTACCCACAACAAATCCCACCTCTACAGCCATTTTTAAAGCCCTAATTGCCCTGAAAACCCGCAACGGCATCATTTTTTCCCCCCATCCGCGAGCCAAAGACTGCACCATCGCAGCGGCCAAAATTGTCTTGGAAGCGGCCGTGAAAGCGGGAGCGCCGGCTGGTATTATTGGTTGGATCGATCAGCCATCGGTGGAACTTTCCCAAGCATTAATGCAACATCCCTGCATTAATTTAATCCTCGCTACCGGCGGCCCCGGGATGGTAAAAGCGGCCTATTCTTCGGGAAGACCTTCCTTAGGAGTCGGCGCTGGCAATACCCCCGCTTTAATTGACGAAACCGCTCACATAAAAATGGCCGTTTCCTCGATTATTCTCAGTAAAACCTTCGATAACGGCATGATTTGCGCCTCGGAACAATCGGTAATCGTTGTCGATAGCATCTATGAGGAAGTTCGACAGGAATTTATTGATCGCGGGGCCTATCTTCTTTCCCCCGAAGAAAGGGAAAAAGTCACCGAGATTCTCCTAAAAGATGGTCATATCAACCCCGATATCGTCGGGCAATCGGTGGAAAAATTAGCCGCTATAGCTGGAATTTATGTTCCAGAAGATACCCGATTACTAATCGGAGAAGTAGAAAATATTGGCTTAGAAGAACCATTTTCCTACGAAAAACTCTCGCCAATTTTAGCTATGTACCGAGCGAAAGACTTTGAAGATGGGGTGAAAAAAGCCGAAAAACTGGTCTTATTTGCGGGTCGAGGTCATACGGCCGTGCTTTATACATCTCCCTCAAATCGGGAACATATTAAGCGCTTTGAAGACAACGTAGAAACGGCCCGGGTATTAATTAATACCCCTTCCTCTCAAGGTGCGATCGGTGATATCTATAACTTCCGTCTCGATCCTAGTTTAACCCTCGGTTGTGGCACTTGGGGCGGTAATTCCATCAGCGAAAACGTCGAACCTAGCCACCTGTTAAATATTAAAACCGTGGCCGAGCGCCGGGAAAATATGCTTTGGTTCCGAGTACCACCAAAAGTATATTTTAAATACGGGTCATTACCGATCGCTATTCGGGAATTAGCCGGCAAAAAACGGGCCTTTATTGTCACCGATAAACCTCTTTTTGACCTAGGAGTTACCGCAGCTTTAGAGGAAGTTTTAGAAGAAATCGGCATCACGGTTAATATCTTTTATGATGTGGAACCCGATCCTTCCCTAGAAACCGTCGAACGGGGGTTAAATGTGATTAATACCTTCAATCCCGATGTGATTATCGCTATCGGTGGCGGTTCCCCGATGGATGCGGCCAAAATCATCTGGCTACTCTACGAGCATCCAGAGATAGAATTCGAGAGCTTGGCCATGCGCTTTATGGATATCCGCAAACGAGTCTATGAATTGCCCCCTTTAGGTCAAAAAGCTCTGATGGTGTGTATTCCCACCACTTCGGGAACAGGATCGGAAGTGACTCCCTTCGCTGTTGTTACCGATCGCCGTAATAATATTAAGTATCCTCTGGCAGATTATGCCCTAACTCCCAGCATGGCCATCGTCGATCCGGAATTAGTGCTGAATATGCCGAAAAAATTGACAGCCTACGGCGGAATTGACGCTTTAACTCACGCTCTTGAGGCCTACGTCTCGGTTTTAGCCTCAGAATATACTAATGCTCTTGCTCAAGATGCCATCCGACTGCTGTTTAAATACCTGCCCAGTTCCTATCATAACGGAGCTAAAGACCCGAAAGCGCGGGAAAAAGTTCATTATGCGGCGACAATGGCAGGAATGGCCTTCGCTAATGGCTTTTTAGGCATCTGTCACTCCATGGCCCACCAATTGGGGGCCATTTTCCACATTCCCCACGGTCTCGCCAATGCCTTGATGATTTCCCACGTCATCCTCTATAATGCCACCGATGCCCCCTTTAAACAGGCCACCTTCTCTCAGTACAAATATCCTAACGTGAAATGGCGCTATGCCAGGATCGCCCATTCCCTGGGATTGGGAGGAGAAAGCGAGACCGAAAGTGTGGAAAGATTGGTATTAGCGATCGAATGTTTAAAACGGGAAATCGGTATTCCGGCCAGTATTAAAGAGGTAATTCCCGAAACTGAAGCCGAATTTATGGCCAAATTAGACCATTTAGCCGAACAAGCTTTCGATGATCAGTGTACCGGAGCCAATCCCCGTTATCCCCTGATCGAGGACTTAAAAAACCTCTTAATCCAAGCTTATCACGGCAATTTGCCTCTAGAGGTGACGGTAAATGGTCACGGTGATGTCAGTCTTGCCGATTTGAAGTTAGATCCGCAACCCTTGAGCTTGTAATCTGATCCGATAACGCGATCGATCCTGTATTCTCAGGATCGATCGTTTTTTTTGACGCCGCTACTGCTAAAAATTATCCTTTTTCCCCCGCAGCCGTGCAAACACTTGTACTGGTTCTCTGCTATCCATGGTCATTTCCAAAGCGGGACTATCCCAGCGCAAAAAAGGATTAGTCAGCTTTTCTGTCCCCAAAATTGCCGGAATCGTGGGAATATCTTCAGCGCGATTTTTCTCCACTTCCCGATAACGCTGTTGCAGAGCAGCATTATTAGGGTCAACTGTCAAGGCAAACTTTAAATTATTTAACGTATATTCGTGAGCGCACCAAACCCGGGTCTGGTCAGGCAGCGATCGCAATTTAGTTAAAGAAGCCACCATTTGCCCCGGTGTTCCCTCAAATAAACGACCACAACCCCCCGAAAACAGGGTATCACCGCAGAATAACTCGCCGTAATCTCCGGGGTTAACCGGGGGAAAATAGTAGGCAATATGAGCGCGAGTGTGGCCGGGGACAAAGAAAACCTCGGCCCAGCGACCGGCAAATTCCACCTGGTCCCCCTCCTCTAAAAACAGCTGCTGGCCCGGAATGCGACCGCGATCCTCCTTTCCCCCATAAACACAAAGATGGGGATAACGATTAATTAAAGCCTGATTAGCCCCCACATGGTCGCCGTGGTGATGGGTATTGAAAATAGCGACTAAATCCACCTGTAAAGCCTCTAATCGCCTGAAAACGGGTTCAGGTTCGGCCGGATCCACCACGGCTGCGATTTTTTGTGCGCGATCGTAGAGGAGAAAAATATAATTATCGGAAAGGGCGTTAAGACGTTCGATCTCCATGCTAGACTCTTGGGCTAAGGTTTAACTCGATCATACCTATAGCAGCCGATGGCAGCATCTTTTAGAAATCAGGCTAGAAGCCTCAACCACTGGGACAAAATCTTAAATGTGGCCGATGTAGAATAATAACTATAATAAAAGTGTAATAAAAGTGTCATAAAAAAGCAGTGAATTTATAGTAGTTATGACGATCAAATTTCGGTTTCATCCAGAGAAAACAGTGGAAGCCGCTGCTATACTCTTAAAGCTACACGGCAAACCGATGAAGTATTTAGGGTTGCTGAAAATGCTCTATATAGCTGACCGTCGTGCTTTAAAAACCATGGATCAACCAATTACCGGGGATAGATATGTATCAATGGATTATGGACCGGTTCTCAGTGGTGTTTATGATTTGATTAAAGGACAACCCGTGGACTCTGCCTTACCCCTGTGGTCGAAATATATTTCTCCCCGCGATTCTAATTATGTTGACCTGCTGCAATATCCCGGCAATGAAGAACTCTGTGAAGAAGAAGAAATGATTCTTAAACAGGTTTACAACACTTTTGGCCATCTCAATCCCTTTCTTGTAGCCGAATGGACTCACGATCTACCAGAATGGAAGGATCCCCATGGTTCCGCTATTCCAATTTCAGTAGAGGATGTTTTGCGATTTATGGGTAAAACAGAGGAAGAAATCGCAGATATTAGCCAAGAAGCCCAGCGAGAAGCCTATTTAGATGGAGCTTTACCAAAAATTTTGGGTTAAAGCCCCGCCCTTTAGTGTAGGGTCGGGCGACTTTTAATTTATGGGTTGTCAACTTCAGAAGCAATTCTGTCTAAGCAAGTAATCTCTGTGAACCAAGAATCCCCGTCTTTTTAGAGCGGGAAGTGTCAAAAGGATTTTACCAAAATGTCTAACGAAACCGTTACCTATTCCCTAGAAGCTGTTCTCAAGGAAATCAAAGACAGTATTAAGGAAGTTAGCCACAAAATCGACAAAATTGACGAACGGCTAACTAAGTTAGAGGTGGGACAAGCTAAACTGACTGAGAAAGTCGATGGGATGGATAGAAGGCTCGAAAAGGTTGAGGGAACCCAGAAAAATCAGGTCTGGACGTTAATAATTCTTTTAGGAGGGGCGATAGCTACGGCATCGTGGCGCTCTTTCTTTTCTGGGAATCCTTGACCATCTATGAGTTTGCTAGTGTATGGCATTTATTTAGGGCTTGCTGAATAATGGTAAAACCCTTTTAAAATAAGGCTTTTGACCTGTTAAAATCCGATGTTAGTGCAAGAAAATAGGATTGGGA
>MTBT01000153.1:0-1653 GCA_002282935.1 Microcystis sp. LSC13-02
GGCTTTGACATTCTGGGCATTTCATTGTTCTTTCTGCTTATTTTATTTTTCATTTATTTTACCTCATCATCTCTTAATCTGACAACGCCATAAAACGAGATATAGGGTGCGTCCCACGCAGCCTTGACCTTTTTGAAAACACTTTCAATGATGTAGCTATGGACTGGGAAACTCGAATTACACTAAATCCCGATATTTTGGTGGGAAAACCTATCATTAAAGGAACAAGGATTGCGGTTGAATTTATCATCGATCTTCTCGCCCAAGGTTGGAGTATTGATGAAATTCTGCGAAACTACCCAGGTATTACAGTGCGATCGCCGATCTTGTAGGGTGCGTTCCCTAATGCAAGTCCTACTGGTCCAGCGATCGATTTTGGGGGAACGCACCATGCACATTGATTGAAGTTGTGGGTTAAAGTGCGATGCGGAAGGCACTGCGTAGCAGATCGCCGATCTTGTAGGTTGGGTTGAGGCAACGAAACCCAACACCTTCGGAACTAAACTGCGAACGCTAATCTTGTATTGTTCTTAACCTTAAATAGCCTTTGGCCTACATGAGCATATTCACAGATTGACAGTCAGCGAGGCATTCAGCTATGTTTGAGGTATTTAGAGCAAAACTTTTGAATGCCCACGCTGTTGACCGTTGGCCCATATCGATTCTTTTGCTACGCAGGCGATCGCCATGAGCCACCTCACATCCATGTTGAACGAGATCGAGAGATCGCTAAATTCTGGCTTCAGCCGGTTCGTCTTCAGAGTAACCAAGGATTTAACCGCACCGAAATTAACCGCATTCAAAAACTTGTTCAAGAAAACCAAGAACAATTACTAGCAGGCTGGAATGACTTTTTTAACGAATGAAGTATTTGAAACATTAGCAATTCAGCAATTGGCCATCACAGATGACACACTCAGTGTAGATTTGTCTGATGGGCGCACTATATCTGTTCCCCTGGCATGGTATCCTCGGCTCCTGCATGGCTCAATTGAGGAGCGCAATGATTATCGCTTGATCGCTGATGGCAGTGGAATCCATTGGAATCAACTAGATGAAGACATTAGCACTAAAAACTTGATTCTTGGCCAACCATCAGGGGAAAGTCAAAAATCATTGAAGCGTTGGTTAAATAATCGAGTGCGATCACCGATCTTGTAGTGCGATCGCCGATCTTGTAGGTTGGCTTGAGGCAACGAAACCCAACAATATTTGATTTAAGGTGTGTTACTGCGGTGACACACCTTTTACCTATCAGTCATCAGGAGAGCTTATTTATTTTCTGCTTAGATTCAGTTAAAATTGTACGTTCTCAAGTCGAGGAAGGGAATCATGGGAGAATTGTAGCAATAGACATCGAAACAGGGGCTTTTGAAGTGGCTGACGACAGCCTAACAGCTGCTAAACAACTGTTAATACGTTTTCCTGATGCACAAATATTTGGTATTTGGATTGGGCATCGCGCTGTCCATCGTTTTGGCTTTCGTTCCCCCAGTGTGTTGCCATGATGATGGGGAGCGTTAATTCGCGCCGAGAAGCAATTATTCAATTTGCAGTGCGATCGCTATCGCTGTAGGGTGCGTTAATAATTAGGAGACAGTGATGTTATAGTTTTCCAGAGAGCTTTAGAGGATAAGAGACGATGAGAAACCG
>MTBT01000153.1:1676-8805 GCA_002282935.1 Microcystis sp. LSC13-02
AGAACGAGCTAATCAATTAAATCTCTTGCCAGATAAGGATTTAGTCGATTTATGCCCCCCCTATCGAACCATACCAAGTAACGAAGAGCCACAGTTATTTTGCACAAAGAAGATGATATGTACATTAGAAAATTGAATTTTGTGCTAGTCTTAGCAAATATTTTCGAAGATATTGCAAGCAAAGATAACTCTGTATTAAATCTTCAAATTTTAAGTGGATGTTATCAAAATTCAATTATTCTAATTTTAGATACCTACAAAAAACAATCTCTTGTTGATCCAACTCAATATATTTTATCGCTTTCTGGAGTTCACAAAACCACTCTTCTCTTATAGCGGTATGCGATTGCATGAGGTACAATAGATGAGAACAATAAATTATAGACCTACGCAAGAGCCACAACCTTATGAAGCCCTATTCTTTAGACTTACGATAAAAGATCATCGAGACCTACGAGGAGAATAATCTCTCACAACGGGAATTAGCCAAAAGATTTAGAGTAGCTTTAAGCTTTATCCAAAAACTAATCAAGCAGTGGCGTGAAACCGGCGATCTAAATCCTCGACCACATGGTGGAGGACAAAAACTTAAGCTTACTGCCGACCAAATTATCTTGCTAGGCGATTTAGTCCAAGAAAAGAACGATGCCACCTTAGACGAGTTAAGAAAACAACTCGAGGAAAAAACACAGGCGGTAGTCAGTAACTCAACGATTAGTCGAATTTTAAAACGGCTAAACCTAACCCGAAAAAAAAAGCCTACACGCTAGTGAACGAGATCCGGAAAGAGTGCGAATGAAAACCGCTATAGTTTATCAGAAAACAGTATTTTAGTAACACGCAATTATCGGGATTTCTCTCAAATCCCTAATTTACGCCTACAAGATTGGACAATATAGAACTCTGTAGGGATGACTACGAAAATTGTTACATTTTTTAAGGATTACCCAGCCATTATTCAGCCATTAGCCTGGCATCGGCGATCGCTGATAACACCTCGTCAAAAAAAAATATTTGCCAAAAAACCAGCGTAAGGGTATTTTAAGAATAATTTTATATGTTTACTTTGCGATTACATGAGAATCCTAGTTACGGGTGGTGCGGGTTTTATCGGTTCCCATCTAATCGATCGCTTGATGGAACAGGGTCATGAAGTGATCTGTCTGGATAACTTCTACACGGGGGTGCGCCGAAACATCGTTAAATGGCTAGGAAATCCTTATTTTGAGCTAATTCGTCACGATATCACCGAGCCGATCCGTTTAGAAGTCGATCAGATTTATCACCTGGCCTGTCCTGCTTCCCCAATTCACTATCAATATAATCCCGTCAAAACGATTAAAACCAATGTTTTAGGGACTATGTATATGCTAGGCCTAGCTAAACGGGTAAAAGCGCGATTTTTGCTCGCTTCTACCTCGGAAGTCTATGGCGATCCCGATGTGCATCCGCAAACGGAAGAATATCGAGGCAATGTCAACTGCATCGGACCGCGTTCCTGTTATGACGAGGGTAAACGGGTAGCGGAAACCCTGGCTTTTGAGTATTATCGGGAGCATAAAGTCGATATCCGGGTGGCCCGGATTTTCAACACCTACGGCCCGCGAATGCTGGAAAACGATGGTCGAGTGGTGAGTAATTTCGTGGTGCAAGCTTTGCGCGGTGAACCCCTAACGGTTTATGGTCAAGGTTCCCAAACCCGCAGTTTTTGCTATGTTTCTGACCTGGTGGAAGGGTTAATGCGTTTGATGAATGGGGATTTTATCGGACCGGTTAATCTAGGCAATCCCGACGAATACACAATTCTGGAATTAGCACAAGTGATCCAAGGCATGATTAATCCCGAGGCCGAATTGGTCTATCAACCACTGCCGGAAGATGATCCCAAGCAACGACAACCGGATATCACTCGTGCTAAAACCTATCTGGATTGGAGTCCAACTATTCCTCTAAGTCAGGGTTTAAAAATGACGATCGAGGATTTCCGTTCTCGTCTAAGCTAATCCCTAATCAATAAATTTAACTTAATTGTCACTGGAGTAATTATCATGCGTGTTTGTGTTATCGGAACGGGTTATGTGGGTTTAGTCACCGGGGTGTGCCTAGCACATATCGGCCATCATGTCATCTGTATTGACAACAATGAAGAAAAAGTCAAATTGATGAAATCGGGACAATCCCCCATCTATGAACCGGGTTTATCAGAATTAATGCAGTCTTCGGCAGCCTCCGGCAATCTGGAATTTTCCACGGATCTGGAAGCGGGAGTTAAACACGGTGAAATCCTCTTTATCGCTGTTGGTACGCCTGCACTACCCACGGGGGAAAGTGACACTCGTTATGTGGAAGCGGTGGCCCGGGGTATTGGGGCCCATCTCAACGGTGGTTATAAAGTAATCGTCAATAAATCGACCGTTCCCATCGGTTCTGGGGATTGGGTACGGATGATCGTCCTCGATGGAGTGGCCGAGAGACAAAAAAATCTCGTGGCTGCGGTTGGCGGTATTAGTACACTAGAACGCATCGAAGCGGAATTTGATGTGGTCAGCAATCCCGAATTTTTACGGGAAGGTTCGGCAGTTTATGATACTTTTAACCCCGATCGCATTGTTTTAGGCAGTAATAACCCGAAAGCCATTGAAATGATGAAGGAATTGTACGCGCCTTTGGTTGAACGCCAATTCGCTGACGATCCCTCCTTGCCTCCCGTTCCCGTGGTGGTTACGGATCTCAGTTCGGCGGAAATGATTAAATACGCCGCTAATGCCTTCCTAGCCACCAAAATTAGCTTTATTAACGAAGTAGCTAATATCTGCGATCGCGTGGGGGCCGATGTCACCCAAGTGGCTAAAGGTATCGGTTTAGATTCCCGTATCGGCAGCAAGTTCCTCTCGGCCGGAATCGGTTGGGGGGGTTCCTGTTTCCCCAAAGATGTGTCAGCTTTGGTGCATACCGCAGAAGACTACGGTTACGAAACGGAATTACTTAACGCCGCTATCAATGTTAACAAACGTCAACGGACAATTGCGATCGAAAAACTGCAACAGGAATTAAAAATCCTCAAGGGTAAAACCGTCGGTTTGTTGGGATTAACTTTTAAACCCGATACCGATGATATGCGCGATGCTCCGGCTTTAACCATGATCGAACAGTTAAATCGTTTAGGTGCTAAGGTAAAAGCTTATGATCCGATCGTTTCCCAAAGTGGTTTAAGTCACGGTCTAAGTGGTGTGATTATCGAATCGGATCCAGAAAGATTAGCCGATGGTTGTGACGCTTTGGTGGTGGTGACGGAATGGCAAGAATTCCTCCGTCTCGACTACGGCAAAATGGTTAAAACCATGCGCGAACCCGTGTTAATTGATGGTCGCAATTTCCTCGATCCTGCGGTGGTGACAGCAGCCGGTTTCCGTTACCTCGGTATTGGACGTTAATCCCAGGAATCCGCCTTTTCAGCAGGACTGACGCGGTTGGGGAAGGGACAAGCAGCACCAACCCTTACCCCTGCTCCTAGGGGCGAAAATTGCCCAATTATGCCAGTTGAGAAACGAAAACTTCCTAGCTGACCATGGGGATAGTTGCAATGGTTAAATGATATGAACAGGAGCCACTAGAATCCGGGAGCACTCGGTAGAATTGAATTGAAAAACTAGAAATCAGTTTTAGCAATACCTATGGTTAGCTCTGTTCAATACCGCTACACTAACGAACAAGTTAGGGACTGGTTACGGGGATTACTGACAATTGCCTGGTGTGATGGCGATTATAGCGCCAGCGAACAGGAATCGATCGCCCGTTTCGCTCACGAATTAGAATTAGATGACGACCACGTTCTCTATCAATCGATTAGTCCCGAAGAATTGGCCGCAAGTTTCGGTCATGACCCCAGAATATCAGAAAACTTCCTCCGCACGGCGGTTATGGTGGCGATCGCCGATGGCATTTATTCCCCCGCAGAAGCGCAATTACTGCATAGTTATCGGGATGCTTTCGGGTTAGAAATCGAGGCCTTGTCAGCTTTAGAACATACTATCTGTGAAATTCCCGAAATTACCACGGAAGCGCAGAAATCCGAGTTTATCAGTGCCGAACATCCCCACCCAGATCTGCTTCATCCCCTCAAAGATTGGTTAGATGGGGTAGAAATGCACGATCCGCGCTTGGCCCGGTTTATCTGCAAAATGGTGCCGCCTCAATGTCCTTTTGAACGCGATATCGTGCTGTTTGGCCATAAATTAGTCCATATTCCGCCCCTGTGCAAGTTAAATCCTCTCTACGAGCAATTAGTCGGTTTACGCTTCCGGGCTCTATCATACTTAGCCGATGATTGTCAAGAAGATATTTCCGAGTATATTTAGCCAATTTAACTCAAAATTGCGGTTAAAATGGTATAAATATCCTGCTGACAGAAAACATCTCAGCCTCAAGGCTTTTCACTAGCTAAATCTTTCGTTAGAATTAGGTTAAATCGCCGTTAAGAGAAAAACTATGAGTAAAAACTCCCGACGAGTCGATTTTCCTGATTTACCGGGGCTAAAAAACCTGCGCTCCTATCAATGGCAGTGGCTAGGCCGAGATATACTCGCCGGTGTCACCGTGGCAGCCTACGCTATTCCCCAGTGTATGGCCTACGGCGACCTGGCCGGGGTCGAGCCGGTGGTGGGATTGTGGACTCTCGTGCCGGCCGCCCTAGTTTACGCCCTTTTCGGCTCCTCATCGCAACTATCCCTGGGACCAGAATCGACCACGGCAGTGATGACGGCGGCAGCGATCGCACCTATGGTAAGCCTTCAAGGAGAAAATTACGGCAGTTTAGCGGCTTTTTTAGCCCTAATGGTCGGTTTAATCTGTTTAGTTGGTTATGTCGCCCGCTTGGGATTTTTAGCTAATTTACTCTCCAAACCGATCCTGATCGGTTATATGGCGGGAGTGGCGGTGATCATGATTGCGGGACAACTGGGTAAAATTAGTGGTTTGTCAATCCGTGAAAATACGGTTTTTAAAGAAATTTTAGCTTTTTTTCGGGGAATAAACCAATGGCACTGGCCAACCCTTAGCCTCGCTCTATTTCTGCTCCTATTTCTATTTGTCATCCAAAAATATTTTCCCAAAGCACCGGGTCCCTTGCTGGCGGTTTTACTGGGAACCCTCGCCGTCGCCACCCTCCATCTCGATCAAGAGGGGGTGGCAGTAGTGGGGAAAATTAGTAATACTTTGCCTAATTTTGGCTTACCAACCCTAGATTTTTCCCAATTACTACCTCTAGTAACCGCAGCCGTCGGCATTGCCCTCGTCGGCTATTCCGATAACGTCTTGACCGCTAGAGCCTTCGCCGCACGCCATAACCAAGAAATCGATGCCAATCAAGAATTTTTAGCCCTGGGACTGGGGAATCTGGCGGCGGGTTTTTGTCAGGGATTTCCCATCAGCAGCAGCGCCAGTCGCACCGCGGTGGGCGATTCGGTGGGTAGCAAAAGTCAGCTTTATTCCCTAGTGGTGGCAGTGGTGGTGGTGGCGGTCATTTTCCTGCTCGGTCCGCTACTGGTACTCTTTCCCAAGGCCGCCTTGGGTGCGCTGGTGATTTATGCGGCCTGTAAACTGCTGGATATTGCCGGCGCTAAACGACTCAAACGCTTTCGCAATAGTGAGTTTAATCTCGCTGTCCTGACCATGGTGGGGGTGCTAACCACGGGGATTTTAAGCGGGGTTGCCATCGCCATTGGTCTCTCGGTTATCGATTTATTGGCCCGCATTACTCGGCCCGATGATGCGGTCTTGGGTACAGTCCCGGGGGTGATGGGTTTACACGCACTCCAGGATTGGCCAGAAGCGCAAACAATACCGGGGTTAGTTATCTATCGTTACGATGCCCCCTTATTTTTTGCTAATGCGGCCGACTTTAAACGTCGCGCCCTCAGCGCCATTGCCCAGGAGACAAAACCGGTAGAATGGTTTGTCTTGAATACGGAAGCCCTTGGGGAATTGGATAGTACAGCCGTGGAGATTATCGAGGAATTAGCAAGAGAATTATCAAGACGGGGTATAGTTTTTGCCCTCGCTAGGGTTAAACACGATCTGTACTTACAATTGCAACGTTCCCGCTTGTTAGATAAAATTAGCCAAGAGAGAATTTACTATACTTTGCCGGCGGCGATCGAAGCTTTTAAACATCGTTAACTGATAGTTAGGGGTCGAGAATGGAATCGCCCCCATCCCCTCCCATTCAGAACCTACCCGTGCATAGTTTTCGGACTTTATTGAAATTAGGTGATAGAGTTGTCTAAGTTGGGCTTCCGTCGGTTGCATTTAGTCATTATCGGCTTGATTTTAGAT
This sequence comes from Microcystis sp. LSC13-02, assembly GCA_002282935.1. Taxonomy (GTDB): domain Bacteria; phylum Cyanobacteriota; class Cyanobacteriia; order Cyanobacteriales; family Microcystaceae; genus Microcystis. The sequence goes on from MTBT01000153.1 coordinate 8,010, forward strand.
TATTGTTCATTTTTAGCATCATTAACTGAAAGTCACTTCCCTAACCTATTTAGCATCAGTTTAACCCATTTTTCAAGAATCTAGGCTAGAGTATGAAGACAAGACGCATTACTCTGGGTTAATCTACTCTGTAGAAGCTAAGAAGGTAATCAAAATGGCTAAATATTCGCCTCTTATCCATGTATCTCCTGAAACTATGAGTGGTGTTCCCGTTTTTTCAGGTACTAGAGTTCCGATACAAACACTTTTTGATTATCTTAAAGCAGGAGAATCAATTGATGATTTTTTAGAGGGTTTTCCAACGGTAACAAGAGAACGAGTTATTAGCTTACTTGAAGAATTTGAAAAAGAGCTTATAGAGCTTATTGATAGGGTAGCGTGAAATGAGGCTTCTTTTAGATGAATGTATTGACCGAAGATTAATGAGGGAGTTTACAGGTTATAATATCAAAACTGTTCCGCAAATGGGATGGACTGGGATTAAGAATGGTCAACTGTAAAGATAATTACAGAATCTAAAATAAACTTATTTTCCTTCCAAGATAAATTGATCTCCTGAACCAAATCGATAATACTTTTTCCCTGTTAGTCTATCTTCTGCAATTTCGACATTCTTACAGCTTATCATTCCTCTAGTATCTGAATTACCAATACGACTGTATCCAAAAGCATCAGCATAACCTACACACTTACCTGCTGATATAGGTAGGGTCTGCTGAATAAAGCTAAAAACCTTACAGGAAAAGGCTTTTAGCTAGATTGAGAGTCGCTCAGGTGCCCCTGAATCTGCTAAAAT
>MTBT01000154.1:0-6021 GCA_002282935.1 Microcystis sp. LSC13-02
TAACAACTCTTACCCGTTTAATCTGTTGCTCTGAATAATAAACTAATGTCTTTTGACTACACCATAAATCAAATTCTCCTGCTTTAAAACCGTCAGTAAATCTGATTTTACGTCGATCATCTGATAGTTTGTAGCCTGTTAGTTTATACTCAACGGAACGACTATGCTTTTTGAACCGAGGAAAACCCTTTTTCCCTAGTATTTTAGCATGACAATTCTGATAAAACCGATTAATTGATTGCCAGGCTCTATCGGCAGCCGATTGACGAGCTTGAGAGTTTAATTTATTAACCCAAGGGGTCTCTTTATTGTTAGCTAGTACCGCACAAAGCTTTTGGAGATCATTGCGGGTTGTTCCTTTATTTTCTATCCAATGACGAACACAAGAGTTACGCACAAACTGAGAAGTTCTGATAGCTTCATCGAGTTTCTGATATTGCTCTGGTGTTCCGTTTTTTAGCTTTGCTTCTACGACTAGCATCTAACAATCCTCGACCCTTGGAAACCGCACTAAGGCAGTTTTATCCCAAATCCAGTTAGCAAAACCCAGTTATCATCAGGGACCACTGAAGTGGTCACTAGAAACAAGAAGGTTTGTCCACTGCACTAGATCAGGGGGATTTGGTGTTACCCTGACGATTGCGTATCGATATCCTCACCCATACCCGAAGTCGATCCCAACGATTGGACAGTCTCAGATGGTCAATAAGTCTAACCGATTGTCTTACCTCTGCTCAGACTATCGAACGAGGTTTTCCGACCTTGATAGTCCTGAGTCGGCGTTTGATAATCTAACCTTTGATGGAATCTTAGCTTATTGTAGCACTTTATACAGATATGTGGTCCGCGATGCTTTTTTCTCTCTTAGCGTTGCTCAAATAAAAATACCTGATCTTGCGCGTAACTCAATTTAAACCCAGGCGATCGCTGCAAGCCTCCGATCAGATGGCTGACAACCGACGGCGACTCGTCCAACCGGGATGGCGCTGGTTAAGCAGGACATAATCAAACTGCTGCAAGTCAATCTCGGTGCTATCTACTTTCGTCAACTGGAGGTTGAGACGGTGGGTCAGGTGAGGAGCAATTTGGGAAGTCGTCAGGACAATTTCCAGGCTATCAAAGACAACTACTATAAAATAACTTTACATTTCTTTTATCACTTTTGGAAAATGCTATTCTTGTAGATGGGACAAAAGAACTAAAAATCTCCATTGATGCCAATTGGATAATTTAAGCGCATCTTATGATAGTCTAAATCTTTTCTTAAAGATGGCAGTAGGAAAGAGCGATCGAGAATGATTAAGGACAAAAATCAGCAAACCTATAGAGACCCTAGTATTGTCAGTTATTATGCCCAATTAACCGCGCTACAGCCGGCAGAAAGGACAATTTTAACCCGGCTGCAAGAGCGTTTATCGACGATGAAAATGCTTGATTTAGGGGTAGGTGCGGGACGGACTACGAAGTATTTTGCACCTCTTGTGGGAGAATATATCGGTGTTGATTATTCTGCGGAAATGATCGCCGCTTGTCGTCAAAAATTCCCCCATTTAGTCTGGCAAGTGGCCGATGCTAGAAATCTAGAACAATTTGCGGATAATTATTTTGATTTTATTCTCTTTAGTTTTAATGGCATTGATTATATTTCCCCTGCTGACCGTTTCCTAGTTTTAGAGGAAATTAGTCGCCTTGGTAAACCGGGTGGTTATTTCTGTTTTTCTAGTCATAATCTTCAGGGAATTATCCCAGAATTCGATTGGAAAAAAAAGATTAGTTTGAATCCTTTTAGTAGCTATGTCAATTTAGTCATCTGGGCGATTTTGCGTGCCTGTAATCCCTCTCTTAGCTACAAACAGTTATTGACTGCTGACTATGCAATTATTCGGGATGAACCCCATAATTTTCGTCTCCAAAATTATTACGCCACACCCAAAGAACAATTAAGACAGTTAAGGTCTTACTTTCAAGATATTAAAATTTATTCTTGGAAAACTGGTCAGGAAATTAAGAGCGAACAAGAGTTAAATACTAATCTTGATCATTGGCTTTATTATCTCTGTGTTGTTCCCTAATATTATCCGGCTTTTTTGGGGGATATTGAAGTAATGCTTGGGCAAGATAATGACCAGTGTAGGATTTTTCGCATTTAGCCACGGTTTCCGGTGTTCCCACCGCGATTAATTCTCCTCCCTTGTCCCCTCCTTCTGGTCCCAAATCAATAATCCAATCGCTACAGCGAATCACGTCGAGATTATGTTCGATGACGATAATCGAATTACCTTTATCGACCAATCTTTGTAACACATCTAAGAGATGATGCACATCATAAAAAGATAATCCCGTAGTCGGTTCATCGATCAAATATAGGGTTTTTCCCGTGGCCCGTCGGGATAATTCGGCCGCTAATTTCACCCTTTGCGCTTCTCCACCGGATAAAGTGGGAGCGCTTTGACCGAGTTTACAGTATCCTAAACCCACATCCACGAGAGTTTGTAATCTGGTGGTGGCCCGGGGGACATTTTCAAAGACCTTTAATGCTTCCTCGATCGTCATATCTAAGACATCGGCGATCGAATAACCTTTATACTTAACCTGTAGGGTTTCCCGATTGTAACGCGCCCCTTTACACACATCACACTGCACATAGACATCGGGGAGAAAATTCATCTCGATGACGTTTACTCCTTGGCCTAGGCACGCTTCACAGCGTCCTCCTTTAACATTAAAAGAAAACTGCCCTGCTTTGTAACCTCTAGCTTTTGCTTCGATGGTTTCGGTGAAAATCTCGCGAATAATGTCAAAAACCCCCGTATAGGTGGCAGGATTTGACCGAGGAGTGCGTCCTATCGGTGATTGGTCAATGACAATTACTTTATCAACCGCGTCCAATCCTGCCACTTTATCTAACTCTTTGGGGAAGGGAGTTAAACGGGTTAAATGATGTTGTAAAGCCGGATATAATAACTCATTAATTAAGGTGGATTTGCCCGAACCAGATACTCCCGTAATCGAGACTAATTTTCCTAAAGGAATCGTTACATCAATATTTCTTAGGTTATTTTGATGGCAATTTTTTAAGACTAAAGCATTACCATTCCCTTCCCTTCTTTGGGGAGGAGTTTCTATAACTTTGCGTCCCGATAAGTAGGCCCCTGTTATCGATTTTTTGGACTTTAAAAGGGTTTTAAAACTGCCTTGACAGATGATTTCTCCGCCATGAATCCCCGCTTTCGGACCGATATCGACCACATAATCGGCTGCCCGAATCGTTTCTTCATCGTGTTCGACGACAATTAAAGTATTACCTAAATCTCGTAATCTTTGCAGGGTTTCTAACAGTTTACTATTATCTCTTTGGTGTAATCCGATGCTAGGTTCATCGAGAACGTATAGTACTCCTGTTAATCCCGAACCGATTTGAGTGGCTAATCGAATTCGTTGGGATTCTCCCCCGGATAAAGTCATCGCCGGTCGATCGAGGGTAAGATAATCTAATCCCACATCGATTAAAAATTGTAGTCTCGCTTTGATTTCTTTGAGGGCTAATTCTCCAATTAATGCTTGTCTTGGGGTTAAATGACAATCATTAATTCTCTGCAAACAATCCCGAATGGTAACTCCGGTAAAATCCGTGATCGTATATTGTCCTAAACGTACCGATAAAGCTTCCGGTTTTAATCTTTTTCCGTGACAAACTTCGCAGGTTTGGTTAACAATATATTTCTCTAGTCTTTGTTTAATAACTTCCGAGGTGGTTTCTTGATAATTCCTATCTAAGATATTGATAACTCCCGCAAATTCTCGATAGTAACCGCGACCAGTATCATAACGGTAATCATCTTCAAAATAGATCGGTTCTTTACTCCCATAGAGAATGATATCTTGCTGGGTTTTTGTTAGTTTCTGCCAAGGGGTTTGAATTTCAAAACCTAAAGCTTGCCCTAAACCGTAGAGGAGAGAAAGATAGTAGGAGTTATCCTTATCTGACCAAGGGGCAATAGCCGAATAAACCGGTTGTTTCGGGTCAGGAATGACTAAATCTGCCGAAAATTTTCGTAAACTGCCCAATCCGTGACAGTTGGGACAAGCACCATAGGGAGAATTAAAAGAGAATAAACGGGGGGATAATTCCTCCATAACTGCCCCGTGTTCGGGACAGGCAAATTTCTCGGAAAAGACAATTTCTTTGGTAACTTCGGGATTATCTTCGTTATTCTCATCGAGAATTTCCACAATCGCTACACCATCGGAATGCTTTAAACAAGTGGTTAAAGAATCTACTAATCTTTCCTGTAAACCCTCTTTTTTGATCAGGCGATCGATAACAATTTCAAGATCATGAAGATGTTTTTTATCTAACTCGATGCCCTCGGATAATTCTACTACCTTGCCGTCAATCCGCACCCGGGCAAAGCCTTGGGAGGCTAAACTAGAGATTAATTGCTTATGAGTGCCTTTTTTGCCGCGAATTACCGGGGCTAAGATTTGAAAACGGGTTTTCTCGGCTAATTCCATCACTCGATCGCACATTTGATCGATGGTTTGGGGGGCAATATTGCGATCGCAATGGGGACAATGGGGTTCACCGGCACGACCGAACAATAAACGCAAGTAATCGTAAATTTCCGTTACAGTTCCCACACTAGAACGGGGATTGTGGGAAGTGGATTTTTGGTCAATGGAAATAGCCGGACTTAAACCCTCGATCGCATCCACATCGGGTTTATCTAATTGTCCTAAAAATTGGCGCGCGTAGGCGCTGAGGGACTCCACATAGCGGCGCTGTCCCTCCGCAAAAATAGTGTCGAAAGCGAGGGAAGATTTGCCCGATCCCGAAACTCCCGTAAAAACAATCAACTGATTGCGGGGTAATTCGAGATCAACATTTTTGAGATTGTGTTGTCGGGCGCCACGGATACGGATCGAGTCAGTTTGAGCCATCGGACGGTGCCAAGTAGTCCTTAATAATCATAGCTTTGACGAATGGGTTTCAGCTACTAAGTAGGTAGGTGTTAAAAATTGTCAGATACCCCCTTATTAAGGGGGGATGGAAGGCAAAATCCATCTTCTATTTAATTAAAACCACTTACTTAGAAAACCAGTCTTCTATCATATCAGAAGATTATCGGGGTTAAACCGCCCGTTCGAGAAACTCGCGCATATCTCGATCGGCCGCAGGACAACAGCTATGACTCGCTTCTTCTTCTAAATGGGCTAAAACTGGGCAATTAATCCGATAATCTGGTTCTTTTGACCGTTCTAGCCGCAATTCGTACACTTGTTTTTCCAGTTGTTCGATGCGGTCCACCAAAGCGCGAATAGCCACCGCTTCCGAGTCGAGTAAATCACCGTGTTCGAGAGGTTCCACCCGCGTCCCGGCCCGATAGATTAAACGACCGGGGACACCAACAACGGTACAATCGGCGGGAATATCGCGCAGGACCACAGAACCAGCACCGACGCGAACGTTATTACCCAGATAAATATTACCTAAAACCTTGGCCCCAGCGCCGACCACCACATTTTCCCCTAGAGTCGGGTGACGTTTACCGCTTTCTTTCCCCGTCCCTCCTAAAGTAACTCCTTGATAGATCAGGGCATAATCACCGACAATGGCCGTTTCTCCGATGACAACTCCCATGCCATGGTCGATAAAAACACCCTGACCTATTTGGGCCCCGGGGTGAATTTCGATACCAGTCAGAAAACGGGCAAGATGGGAAATTAAACGGGGAATAAAGGGAATCCCGATCTGATATAGCCAATGGGCGAAGCGATGGCACAGTAAAGCCTGTAATCCGGGATAACAAAACATTACCTCTAACCAGTTGCGGGCAGCGGGGTCACGTTCAAAAATGATCTTAAAATCGGCTAGGAGAGTAGATAACACGAGTCTTGATTCCATATTGATCGAGCTTATACTAAACCATGTTATCGAAAATTTGGGTTAAAACCCCGTCCTTTGAGGACGGCTTTAAGCTACAATGGAAAAAGCGATAACCAAGCTAAAAACTGAACCTT
>MTBT01000154.1:6090-10716 GCA_002282935.1 Microcystis sp. LSC13-02
GCTATCTGCGTCAACCCCATTGACGCGACCACCCTAAAAAAGTGGCGTGGTGAGGAATCGCCGTCCGTTTTACGGCGGCGAGGATGTCAACACTCCGGTAAATGAGCCGTTCAACTAAAAAGCGATCGAGGAACCCCTTCTTCTAGATCGCTTTTACTGTCCTTGACCAAATTTTGAAGATATCCTTAATTTTTCTCTTGTTTAATCTTCCTTTAACTTGGATCTGAAAAAATGCGATTGTTCAGCCTTTTTTTGCAGGTTTTCAGCTAAAAATATGATTCATGCTATCTATCGTCACCATTGGAAATTTTTATTAACCTTGCTGTCAATTGCTGGCAGTATCAATATTGTTACTGAATCGGCCTCAGCTTTAAATATCACCCGATTGAGCAGTCTTGGCAATAGTACAACTGCTGCTAATAATTTTGGGTCAGAAATTCCCGCTTACGACCCCGCTAGTCGCAGATTATTCCTGACTGGTCCCAATAATCGTCTAGATATTGCCGATATCAGCAATCCCGCTAGTCCAATTCGCTTACCCTCGCTCGATCTTAGCTCCTACGGTGCAGGGGTTAACAGCGTTGCCATCAAAAATGGTATTGTGGCCGTGGCCATGGAAGCTAGTACGATTACCAATAACGGCAGTGTGGTCTTTTTCGATACTAATGGTGTCTTTCAGAGTCAGGTTACTGTGGGTGCTTTACCCGATATGTTAACCTTTACTCCTGACGGTAATCGGGTTTTAGTGGCTAACGAAGGGGAAGCAGCTAATGGTGTCAATCCCGATGGTTCCGTTAGTATTATTGACTTAAGCGCTGGTGTTCTCAATCCCACGGTTAACACTGCCACCTTTACCAGTTTTAATGGTCAAGAGAACGCTTTAAGAAATCAGGGAGTTCGGATTTTTCCCGGTCAAACGGTTTCCCAAGATGTGGAACCAGAATACATCACCGTTTCCAAGGATGGAACCTCTGCATGGGTGTCTCTACAGGAAAATAACGCTATTGCGATAGTCGATATTGCTAACGCTCAAGTCACCAGTATTTTACCCCTAGGAGCTAAGGATTTTAACGCACCGGGTAATGGTTTAGATGCAAGCGATCGAGATGGGGTAGTATTTGGAGGAGCGGCTAATTCCCCAGCAGTGAGAATTAATAACTGGCCGGTTTTTGGCCTATATCAACCGGATACGATTGCTACCGTTACCATCGCCGGACAAACCTATTTAATTACTGCCAATGAAGGGGATACTAGAGATGAGAACAGACGAGTTTCTACTCTAACTTTAGACCCCAATGTTTTCCCTGATGCCGCCAACTTGCAATTAGCCCAAAATCTCGGTCGTTTGGATGTTTCTAGCATTGACGGACTTAACGGCCAAGGTCAATATAGCCAACTTTTTGCCTACGGGGGTCGTTCTTTTTCGATTTGGAATGTCACTAATGGACTGTCTCAAGTCTTCGATAGTGGCGATGATTTTGAACAAATTCTAGCGGCTTTTTCGGCAACTCCCCTAACTGCTAGTATTTTTAATTCCGATGGTAATCCTATCAGCTTCGATACTCGTAGCGATAACCGCGGCCCAGAACCAGAAGGTTTAGCCGTGGGAACCGTGGGCAATCGTCTCTATAGTTTTGTGGGAATAGAAAGGGCTGGCGGTTTCATGGTTTATGATATTACCAACCCTAGTAATCCTTTCTTTGTTAATTATATCAACGATTGGCAATTAGGCGATATCTCCCCCGAAGGATTATTATTTATTCCCGCTGCCGATAGTCCCAATGGTACTCCCTTGTTAATTGTTGCCAATGAAGTGAGTCGTAATGTGGCAATTTATTCCGTGAAACCTGTCCCAGAACCTAGCGCAGTTTTAGGATTAGTAACCCTCGGATTAGCTGGTTATAGTTTGAAAAAAAGAGGGAATTGCTAATCACATCCCGTAAAATGGTAGCGCCTCCGACCAATGGGGGCGTTTTCCCGTTTGCCAGTCCAAATAAGCTAAATCGAGGATAGCGGGGGCATTTATGCCTAAACAACTGGGTGTAGCTAATCTTTGATAGGGAATAGTTGAGTTTTCTAAAGTCTGCTGCCATTGTTCGGGAGTCATCAGGCTATCAGCTAAATAAACCCGATTACCCCCATAGATGCCCACATACAATTGTCCCCTAGTGGCGGGCATTTCTAGGGCTAGATAGGTATCGGGAGGGTAAAAATGCCGTTGTGACCAAGCAAAGGCCGCTAAACTGGAGACGGCAAAAATCGGTAGCTGTAATTGTTGTGCTAGGGTTCTACCGGTGACTAGACCGATGCGGGTACTGGTAAAGCTACCCGGCCCCTTAGCGGTGGCTAGAAAGGCTAAATCTGCCCATTTTTGCGGGGCCAGGAACTGTTTTAGATAGGGGTGGAATAGGTTCGATAAGTCCCTGTCTAAGTCCCAAGTTTGTTGACGACTATCATCGCTGAAATTAGAGAGGGCCAGTCCTAGTTGGGGACTGCTGGTATGCAAGGCTAATCCATAGACAGGGGAAGACAAGTCAATCTTTATCAGTAAGTTTTTATGGGTCGCCTGGGATTCGAACCCAAGACCAATCGGTTAAAAGCCGAGTGCTCTACCGCTGAGCTAGCGACCCGTTTCGTGTTCTGCACACGATTTATTAATATAACATCTTATCGGGGCTAAGTCAAGGGGAAATTTAAATTTGATTGACTCGCATTTCCACGATCGCCTCACGGCTACTCTGGGGTTCTAAGTAGGTCAAATGTTCGCCTGTGTTGAGGGCGTTGCGGGGAGCGCTCCAGGGTTCGAGACAGATATAATTTTTATCTTTCAGAGTCCAAAAAACTATAGTTGTATAGAGATCGTCGTAACCGAGGATAATTTGACGCTGATGATAGGAATCACTAAAACTACTTTGATGGCGAGTAATTTGCGGAAAAGCGGCATCAATTTCTTCGAGATTAAAGTCAAAGTGGCCGGCGTAGGAATGGAGGGTTTTGCTGCGTTGGTCAAGGTATTGGGAGGAGGGAATATCAAAGGATAATCGGGTTTTATCGGTGACTTGAAAATAGGGATGGAACCCGATAGAAAAGGGCATTTTTTCCAGGGAAAGATTAATTACTTTTTGGTGAATTTTGAGGCTGTTTCCTTGCAGTTGATAGGTAAAGATTAATTGAAAATCAAAGGGATAGACTTGACGAGTGGCTTCATTACTGTTTAATTCTAGGGTTAAACTAGCGGCGTTTTCGCTGCTTTGTTTGCTCACTTGCCAGGGTAAATCACGAGCAAATCCGTGTTGTTTAAGGGTATAGTTTCGTCCTTGGTGTTGATAGGTATTATCGGGTAAGTTGCCACATATCGGGAATAAAATCGGGACTCCTCCGCGGACGCTGAGGTTAGGCTCTTTGAATCTTTCTCTGTCCAGATATAAAATATCTTCTCCGCAAATTTGCCAACGGGTGATGATTCCTCCCCTAGCGGGAACCACTTCCAGATAAGCGTCAGCCTCTTCATCCTTGAGACAATAGGTAAGATATTGATTTTGGTTTTGAGTGATAGTAAAGGTCATATCAGTTATCAGTTATCAGTTATCAGTTATCAGTTATCAGTTATCAGTTATCGGTACAGCTGACTAAAAAGCTGATTGCTAACATAGAACGTAGGTTGGGTTGAAGCATGAAACCCAACGCCCGATCATGTTACGCTACCACTAACCCATCCTAACAAATAATTGTGCCTCCCTACTTAGCTTAACCAATGAGGTTTTAGATTCGGCCCTTGTGAATAAGCTGGGATAGACTAGCTTTAGATGAAAATTTGGGTAAGAAAATAGGCAATGGCGGCGCTACCAATCGGTACAGTGAGATTATCTATACCTAGTTTCGAGAAAGTTTCTAGAATAGTAGCTCCGATCGCTGTTAATAAAGATACTAAAATAATTGGCGGATTAATGCCATTAATAAAAGATAAAATAATCAAGCTGACTAAAAAGCTGATTCCCAACATAGTCAGGGAACCTTCCAGACTTTTGCCACTGCCGAAAATTTTGTAGGGATGTTGACCGAAATTTTGTCCGACTAGGGCTGCTAATCCGTCTCCCAAAGCCATAATTAAAATACCGATTGCCGCGTATTCGGGGTGAGAAATTGGCCAAAAATAAGCCACGAGAACACCTATACTAACAGCATAAAAAAAAGTTCCCCAACTGCGGCGACCAACACTATTAAGACTGGGTAAAAATGGGAAAAAATAGGATAGGATAGCAATAATTGCCGCTAGGATCGCGGCGCTTATTCCCACCCAAGCGGGGATATTTAACCACCAGGCAAAAAGGATGACGTTTCCTGTGCCAATGTGGACAACTTTGCGGGTAATTTCGCCATCGGTACTGAAAAGACTTTTTAATTTTTCAGCGATCAGAATCAGAACACCTAGGTAACAGGCGACTAAACCGATCGAAAATAGGAGAGAGTGGGATAGTTCCACGGGGTAAAAGCGAAAATTGACTATCTATTAGTTTAGGCGATCGAGGTGACATTGTTGACATCCTCACCGCCGTAAACGGACGGTGATTCCCAAACCTCACGATTTAGGTTTCTGCTTCTTTCCCTTGCGGGGTTCCGCACCGG
>MTBT01000155.1:0-22344 GCA_002282935.1 Microcystis sp. LSC13-02
TTAGAAACCCGTTTTCTTTGAGAAACCCGTTTTCTGGTAATCAATGTTAATTTATGTTATAGTACCCTTGAAAAATTGGCGATTGTTTGCACAAAATAGTCGCAGTAAACCCTTCTGGTGAATATCATGAATCTTTCCCTGTTGCCGATTATTCCTGCTGTTGACGATATTTTGTTTAATTTCGCTCAATCTGATGGCTTTTGGGCGAATTTAGAAACCGCTTTTGGCACAAATTATGATGTGGTTAAAGCGACGCAATTACGACAGCAGTGGCAAAGTCGAGATTTTAGTCAACTTCCCCCTATTACAGTTAAAAATCTTGGCAATTCAGGGATTTTCGGCGCATATTCCAGCAGTACCAATAGGATTTATATTTCTCAAGCGCTGATTGATTCGGGTGACGCTACCACCCTCAGCGCGGTGTTATTAGAAGAAATTGGGCATTTTATCGACGCGCAAATCAACAGCAGCGATACGCCGGGGGATGAGGGGCAGTTATTTTCGGCGTTGGTGCGGGGAGAAGTGCTGACAGAGGAGCAAATCGCGGCGATACAAAGCGAAAATGACGCGGCGACTATTACCGTTGATGGGCAAGCGATTAGTGTGGAAATGGCCTTTGGTGCCGCCACTAACTTTTCTGCGGGGAGTGGTCTCTATTCCGTGACGGTAGGGGACTTCAACGGCGACGGCAAATCTGACTTGGCTGTGGCGAACCGTGACGGCAACAACGTATCGGTGCTATTACGTGGGGAATAGTCCCGCTTCCGTAACGGTAGGGGACTTCAACGGCGACGGCAAATCCGATTTGGCTGTGGCGAACAATTCCAGCAACAACGTCTCGGTGCTATTAGGAACCGGCACGGGCAGTTTTGGACCCGCCACTAACTTTACCGTGGGGAGTGGTCCCTTTTCCGTAACGGTAGGGGACTTCAACGGCGACGGCAAATCCGATTTGGCGGTGGCGAACCTTTTAACCAACAACGTCTCGGTGTTATTAGGAACCGGCACGGGCAGTTTTGGACCCGCCACTAACTTTACCGTGGGGAGTGGTCCCTTGTCCGTGACGGTAGGGGACTTCAACGGTGACGGCAAATCCGATTTGGCTACGGCGAACAATTCCAGCAACAAGCGACGGCAAATCCGATTTGGCTGTGGCGAACTATAGTAGCAACAACGTCTCGGTGCTATTAGGAACCGGCACGGGCAGTTTTGGACCCGCCACTAACTTTACCGTGGGGAATAGTCCCCGTTCCGTGACGGTAGGGAACTTCAACGGCGACGGCAAATCCGATTTGGCTGTGGCGAACCGTTTCAGCAACAACGTCTCAGTCCTCCTCAATACCACCCCCAAAATCACCATCGCCTCCGGCACCAACCCCGTAGAAGGGGGAACCTTCGGCACCTTCATCATCACCCTAGACACCGCCGCGCCAGTGGGCGGTTTAACGGTCAACTTCAACACCACTGGCAGTACCGCTACCATTCCTGCCGACTATACTTTGACTGCGGGTACAAATATCACGGCGGTGACAGCCAATACATTTACTATCGCCGCCGGAGCCACCACCGCTACCCTCAATGTCGTCGCGGTATCCGATGCGGTAAATGACCCCAACGAAACCGTTAAAGTCAACCTGACATCGGGGGGAGACTACATCCTTGGTGCCAACTCCAGCACCAGCTTTAATCCTGCTACTAACTTTTCTGCGGGGCGTGGTTCCTATTCCGTGACGGTAGGGGACTTCAACGGCGACGGCAAATCTGACTTGGCTGTGGCGAACCGTGACGGCAACAACGTATCGGTGCTATTATCGGTGCCGCCACTGACTTTTCTGTGGGGATTACACCCTATTCCGTGACGGTAGGGGACTTCAACGGCGACGGCAAATCCGATTTGGCTGTGGCGAATTTTGGCATTGGCAGCAACGTATCGGTGCTATTAGGAACCGGCACGGGCAGTTTCGGCACCGCCACCAACTTTTCCGTGGGGAATAGTCCCATTTCCGTGACGGTAGGGGACTTCAACGGCGACGGCAAATCCGACTTGGCTGTGGCGAACTATAGTAGCAACAACGTCTCGGTGCGATTAGGAACCGGCACGGGCAGTTTCGGCACCGCCACTAACTTTTCCGTGGGGAGTGGTCCCTTTTCCGTGACGGTAGGGGACTTCAACGGCGACGGCAAATCCGATTTGGCTGTGGCGAACCGTAACAGCAACAACGTCTCAGTGCTATTAGGAACCGGCACGGGCAGTTTTGGACCCGCCACTAACTTTACCGTGGGGAGTGGTCCCTTTTCCGTGACGGTAGGAGACTTCAACGGCGACGGCAAATCCGATTTGGCTGTGGCGAACAATTCCAGCAACAACGTCTCAGTGCTATTAGGAACCGGCACAGGCAGTTTTGGACCCGCCACTAACTTTTCCGTGGGGAATAGTCCCTGTTCCGTGACGGTAGGGGACTTCAACGGCGACGGCAAATCCGATTTGGCTGTGGCGAACAATTCCAGCAACAACAATGACAATGTCTCAGTGCGATTAGGAACCGGCACAGGCAGTTTTGGACCCGCCACTAACTTTACCGTGGGGAGTGGTCCCTTTTCCGTGACGGTAGGGAACTTCAACGGCGACGGCAAATCCGATTTGGCTGTGGCGAGCCGTTTAACCAACAACGTCTCAGTCCTCCTCAATGCCGACCCCACTGCCACCGTCACCATTACCGATGTTTCTCAACCCCCGATTTCTCTTACTATCAACGACGTAACCGTTACCGAAGGCAATAGCGGCACAACCAACGCGGTCTTTACCGTGAGCCTTTCTAGTGCCGCCAGTACGGTTGTTAGCGTCAACTACGCCACCGCTAACGGTACAGCCACCGCCGGAACCGATTACACCGCTATTCCTACCACTACCTTAACCTTCAATCCGGGAGAAACTTCTAAAACGATTACAGTTCCAGTCAATGGCGATAATCAAGTTGAACTCAATGAGACATTTTTCCTCAATCTCAGCAATTTACAAGCCAATGGCAGTAATGTCACCCTAGCTGATAACCAAGGTCAAGGTACGATTAATAACGATGACAGTGCATCTATTGCGATTACTGATGTCACCATTACAGAAGGAAATAGCGGGACTACTAATGCAGTATTTACTGTCACCCTTTCTAATGCAGTTGATACAGCAGTAACGGTTAATTACGCCACAGCCAATGGAACCGCTACGACAGCAGATAATGATTATACGGCGATTGCTACTACTCCCTTAACCTTCAATCCAGGGGAGACTTCTAAGACGATTACAGTTGCTATCAATGGCGATACTAAAGTTGAAAGTAACGAGACTTTCTTCGTCAATCTGAGTAGTCTAAATGCTAATGGTCGTAACGTTACCATAGCCGATAACCAGGGACAGGGAACGATTGCTAATGATGATGTCATACTTCCTAGTATTACTCTTGCGGTTTCTCCTAGTAGTGTTACTGAAGACGGGACAAGTAATCTCATCTACACCTTTACCCGTAGTGGAGTAACAACAAATCTTTTGACAGTTAACTATAGTATTGGTGGGACAGCAAATAATGGAACTGATTACGCTTCTATTCCTACAGGTGTAACCTTTGCGGCTAATTTAGCGACTGCGACTTTAATAGTTGACCCCACTGCTGACACAACTGTTGAAAGTAACGAAACTGTTGCTTTAACTCTCGCGACCGGGACTGGTTATACAGTTGGGACAACTACCGCAGTTACCGGAACAATTAATAATGATGATACCAGTGTCACTCTTGCAGTTTCTCCCAGTAGTGTTACTGAAGACGGGACAGCTAACTTAGTCTATACCTTCACCCGTTCTGGTGTAACAACAAATGCTTTAACTGTCAATTACACAATCGGTGGGACAGCTACCAACGGGACAGACTACACATCTATTTCCACCAGTGTCACCTTTGCGGCTAATTCATCCACTGCGACTTTAATAGTTGACCCCACTGCTGACACAACAGTTGAACCCGATGAAACTGTCATTTTAACTCTTGCGACCGGGACAGGTTATACAGTAGGTACTCCTAATACAGCTACGGGTACTATTAATAATGACGACTTTTCCCAACTCTCCATCAATGACATCACCGTAGTCGAAGGTAAAGATAATAATGCCATCCTCACCGTCACAGTTGATAACCCCAATCCGCAACCAATTACCTTCAATTATACCACTGCACCGATTAATGCTACCGCCGATGTAGATTACACTAGCAAAACCGGAACTATCACCATTGCTGCTAATACTTCCACCGCTACTATTAGCATTCCCATCCTCAATGATAACCTCAACGAAGCCGATGAAGCTTTTACAATAACCCTGTCAAATCCAGTTAATGCTACCATTAACCCCGAAGGAGGAATAGGAGAAGTTATCATTACTGATACTTGGCAAAGCAGTCTCACTCGCACCCTACCCAATAATGTCGAAAACCTGAGACTAATTGGCAGTAATAATATTAACGGTACAGGTAACGCTGGTAACAATAATATCACCGGAAATAGTGGCATTAATCAAATTAATGGTGCTAATGGCGCTGATATTCTAACTGGTGGTCCAGGTGCAGATACTTTTATCTTCCAATTTGGCCAATCCACCATATCCGCAAGCGATAGTATCACGGATTTTGCCATCAATAGTGATAAAATCGACTTATTAACTCAAGGCGGACTCGCCACCAATGCACCGATTAGTTTCAGTCGCGCTGCTAATAGCACTGTCACCACTTTACAGAATTTAGTCAATCAAGTATTTACTGATGCCAATGGAGCCACCACAGGCAATCAAGGATTAGGGGTTAATAGTGCTGCCTTAGTGCAAGTAACAACTGGTGCGATCGCTGGAACTTATCTAATTATTAATGATAGCACAGATGGCTTCCAATCCAGCAATGATTTATTAGTAAATATCACTGGATTTACTGGTACTTTACCTGCTTTAGGAAGCATTAATGTTAGTAGCTTCTTTATCTAAGTGTCTAAGCTCTCCTTCTAAGTCACCTAGAAAACGGGTTTCTTCAAGAAACTATTTAGAAACCCGTTTTCTTTCTATTTAGAAACCCGTTTTCTGTGCGTTAGGCAGCTACCAATTCCGTCAAAAAACCAAAATTAACAATCCGCCGTAACGCACCAACTCTATTATTAGATTGGTGCGTTACGCTATCGCTAACACACCCTACAGGCTAACACACCCTACAGGCTAGACAACCGATGAATACACAACTATCAACTCCCAATACTAATCAATCTATCCCCGTAGAAATAATTGCTTCCCGTAACTTCATTGATTGGTTAGAGTCTCAGCAGATTAGTCTGGCTTTTACTACCTATCAAAGTTCTCGACTGATGTTTTTAGGAGTTAACCCTCAAAGGGGGATGTCGGGATTTGAGCGGATATTTGACCGCGCCATGGGTTTATATGCTACCCCAGAAAGGATTTATCTTAGTTCCCGCTATCAAATCTGGCAACTAGATAATGTGCTATTATCCGAACAGCTTTATGATGGTTACGATAAACTTTATATCCCCCGCATTAGTTATACTACTGGGGATTTAGATATTCACGATTTGGCAATAGAAAATCTATCTGAAAGAATTATATTTATCAGTACCATGTTAAATTGTCTGGCAACAGTCAGCGATCGCCATAGTTGTATTCCCCTATGGAAACCATCGTTTATTTCCGCTTTAGTCAATGAAGATCGTTGTCATCTCAATGGTTTAGCTTTGGTAGATGGGAAGGCGCGTTATGTTACCGCTTGTAGTCAATCAGATGTGGTGGATGGGTGGAGAGATAGAAGACAAACTGGCGGTTGTGTCATTGATATTCAGTCTAATGAAGTGATTGCTACTGGTTTATCTATGCCTCATTCTCCCCGATTTTATCAGGGTAAGTTATGGTTATTAAATGCGGGTACGGGTTACTTTGGTTATATTGAGCAAGACAAAGGCATTTTTGAGCCTGTTACTTTTTGTCCTGGTTTTCTGCGTGGTTTAGCATTTGTCGGAAATTATGCCATTGTTGGATTATCTAAAAGTCGTGGGGGAGATAAGACTTTTTCGGGGTTAATCTTAGATGATAATTTAATGGCTAAAGAAGCAGAACCTCGCTGTGGTCTGCTAATTATTGATTTGAAAACAGGTGAAGTTATTCACTGGATACGCTTAGAAGGTGAAGTTACCGAACTTTATGATATACAAATCTTAGAAGGAGTTAAACGTCCCCAAGCTTTAGGATTTCAAAATGATGACATCAGTAAAATTATTACTCTCGATCCTATTTCTCCTTTAGTTGGAGGAAATATAGCAAATAATCAGCTTGATACTTCGCCAGCAGATACCCTTTATCAGCAAGCATACACCTTGCAAAAACAGGTTAAGCTTGAAGAAGCGATCGCTCTCTATCAACAATTAATTAATCAATCTCCCCAATATGCACCTGCTTGGCATCAGTTGGGGGTGATCATGGATAGTTTAGGACAAATTAATCAAGCTATTTTGGCTTATAAGCAAGCTTTATTGATTAATCCTAATTATGCAGAAGCTCACAATAATTTAGGAATAATAGCAGTTAGCAATGGAAATTTAGACGAGGCGATTATTTGCTTTAACAAAGCCATTTGTGGCAATCAAAACTATGCTTTTGCTGATAATAATTTAGGTTTAGTCTTACAAATGCAGGATAAGTTAGGGGATGCCAGGGTCAAGTTTCAAGAAGCAATCAGGAAAAACCCTAATTATTCAGAAGCACACTTTAATTTAGGCAATGTGTTACAACTACAGGGAAAGACTGAAGAAGCGATCGCTTATTTTCAAGCAGCAATTAAGCTTAATCCTAAATACATTAAAGCTTATAATAGTTTGGCTTTAGCTTTAGGAAGACAGGACAAAGTAGAAGCAGCTATGAGCGTATTTAAGCAAGCTTTAGCCATTCAACCTAATTCATTAGAGGCTTTTGCTTGCTTATTTTCTATGAAGGAAATGACTTGTAATTGGAACACAAGAGAAGCTGATTTAATCCAACTTTGGCAATTAACCGAAAAACAGTTACAAGAGGGAAAATCTACCGCAGTAACTCCCTTTGATACCTTATATAAACCTTGGTCTGCTAGTCAACAGTTGAAAGTAGCTTGTAACTATGCTCAAGAGGTTAAAAGACAATTAGCCTTAGGGACTAAATCCCTCAACTTTAACCATTCCCGCACCCGATCTGGACGATTAAAAATAGGTTATTTATGCCATGATTTTCGTAACCATCCCACCAGTCATTTGATGCAAAGTGTGTTTGGTTTACATGATCGCAATAACTTTGAAATAATTGCCTATTCCTATGGTCCTGATGATGGTAGTGAATATCGTCGTCGCATTGCTAATGATTGCGATCGCTTTTATGATATTGCTACTTTATCAATTACGGAATCTGCACAACGGATTTTTAATGATGGGGTGCATATTTTAGTTGATTTGATGGGGTATATTGATAAGGCGCGGACGCAAATATTGGCTTTAAAACCTGCACCGATTCAAGTTAATTATTTGGTTTATCCGGGGACAATGGGAGCAGATTTTATCGACTATATTATTAGTGATGCCATAGTTACCCCACCGGAATCTGCTGATAATTTTACTGAAAAATTAGTAATTTTACCGGATAGTTATCAGGCTAATGATTATCAACAAATTATATCATCTAAACCTGTTACTCGTTCCCAGTATGGTCTTCCTGAATCGGGTTTTGTCTTTTGTTGTTTCAACCATACCTATAAAATTGAGCCGCAAATATTCACTGTATGGATGCAAATTTTGGCTAATGTTCCCGGTAGTGTGTTATGGTTATTTTCGAGAGTAGCTGAAGCTGAAGCAAATCTACGTCGGGAAGCACAAGCGCGAGGAATTGAGGGTGATCGCTTAATTTTTGCCCATCTCGAACCTAAGCCGGAACATTTGGCGCGACATCAACTAGCTGATTTATTTCTTGATACTTTATACTATAATGCTCATACTACTGGGAGTGATGCTTTATGGGCAGGTTTACCGATTATAACTTGTCCAGGTACAACTTTTCCTTCCCGTGTTGGTGCTAGTTTACTGACAGCTATTGGCCTACCTGAATTAATTACTAAGAATTTAGAGGAGTATAAAAATTTAGCGATTAATTTAGCAAAATCTCCTGATAAATTGCAGGAAATTAAACAGAAACTAGCCCAAAATCGTCTTACTTATCCGTTATTTGATACCCTTCGTTTTACCCGCAATTTAGAAAAAGCTTATAGGACAATGTGGGATATTTATGCTGCGGGAAAATCACCAGAGATGATCAGGATAGCCAATTGATCACTGGAATTATCAGGGTAAGCGCATCTTAACAATCCTTGACAAAATCAACTTTATCCCTCCCAGTTTTCACGGTACTTGGCAAGAAAAATCAGAAAAAGTATCGGTATTTTTTTGAGGAATTAAAGCTTATTTTCATAGATTAAATTTACTTGACAAAATGACTTATATGTGTTAGCAAATTAAGTCCTAAAATTGAATTACCTTGCTCATTTAACAGCGGACTATAACAAGCAATAACGCCCTGTTCCGGTACAATTGATAATAACGCCCCACTGACTCCCGATTTAGTGGGAAAACCCACCTCAAGGGCGAATTGTTGGGAAGCTTCGTAGAGTCCACAATTAGTCATAATTTCTAGAATAATTTCACCAAAAGGAGCAGCTAAAATCAACTTACCTAAATTAGCAAGATCGGCAATTTTTCCAGATAAACAACAGATTCGATTGTAGGTTTCTAGGGCTAAATAACGATGACTAATATAACCATTTTTTTCTAATTCTAAGCTTAAAGCTTGATTGTGTGCTTTAGGATAGGAGTGAACAGACTCAAGCACAGAGTGATCGAGAAATAATTGACAATTACCCATTTCATTTAACCATAAAAGCAAATTTTCACAGCGAGATTCTGGCGTTTCTCCTGCTAATAAATCCGTCAAGGCGATCGCGCCACTGTTAATCATAGGATTACGGGGAAAACCGCGATCCTCTTGCAGTTGAGTTAAGGAATTAAAAGGATAACTAGAAGCTTCTTTTCCCACGCGACGAAAAACAGCATCTTCCCCTAAATGAGTTAAAAGATATAATAACAAAAAAGGTTTAATCACACTCATCAAAGGAAAAGTTACAGTTTCATCTCCCCAAGACAAAATCTCCCCCTCAAGACAGTGAATCTGGAGAGCGAAAACCTCGGTATTAACTTGGTTCAAAACCGGTATATAATAGGGAGTCTGACCCTTCAGATCCGATAAATGCACTTCCCCGACCCAAGCTTGTATATCTTCCACCCTTAATCTAGCTAATCGGTTCATTTTTTTAAATCCATGTACTCAGTCAAAGAAGCAGAATCTATAATTTTAACTCAAATTCAACCCCGACAAGAAACAGAAAAAGTTTCTCTAGAGGCAGCTTTTGGGCGCATTTTAGCCGAAGATATCAGCAGTGATTTAGACTTTCCCTATTGGGATAATTCTGCTATGGATGGCTATGCTGTCCGCTACGAAGATGTCAAAGACACTAATCCAGAAAATCCTGTTACTTTAAAGATTATCGCCGAAATTCCCGCCGGCAAAGTCCCCGAAAAAATTATTCAACCCGGAGAAACAGCCCGAATATTTACAGGAGCAATGTTACCCGCCGGCAGTGATACGATTATTATGCAGGAAAATACTGACAAAAAAGGCGAGCGAGTGGCGATTCTTATCCCTCCCGAAAAAATAGGTCTTTTCGTGCGTCAACGCGGCACATTCTATCGAGCGGGAAATACCTTATTAAAAGCTGGTATTGCCCTTAATTCCCCAGAAATAGCGGTTTTAGCCACGGCACAAGCTACCGAATTAACAGTGTTTTCCCGTCCCCAAGTGGCAATTTTCTCCACGGGAGATGAATTAATTAATCCCGATGAAACCCTCCAAAAAGGTCAAATTATTGACTCGAATCGCTACGCTTTAACCGCATTTGTCGCCAGTTTAGGGGCAATTCCCAGACCCTTAGGTATAATCAAAGATAATCCCGATCTTCTCAGAGAAACGATCAGAAAAGCCATTAATTCTAGTGCTATCGTCCTTTCCACCGGCGGTGTTTCCGTAGGAGATTACGATTATATCGAGGGAATTTTAGGGGAATTAGGGGGAAAAATTCTGATTAGCAGCGTTGCTATTCAACCGGGTAAACCCCTAACCTTTGCTACTTTTCCTAACGGTTGTATTTACTTTGGTATCCCCGGTAATCCCGTCTCTGCTTTAGTTTGCTGTTGGCGCTTCGTGCAAATGGCCATTAAAAAATTATCGGGATTGACAGAATATCAGAACAAATTTCTGCGAGTTGTCACCCGCGATACTCTCAAATCTAAGGGACAAAGAGAAGTTTATCTCTGGGGAAAAATAGAAATTATCGAGGGAGTTTATCAATTTCAACTCGCTTCCGGACAACACAATTCGGCTAATTTAATTAATTTAGCGGGTACTAATGCTTTAGCCATAATTCCCCAGGGTAAAACTACTATACAAGCGGGAGAAACAGTAGAAGTTTTGACTGGACTTCCCCTTTGAGAGCCAGTTTCAGATTTATTCAGCAAACCCTAATTATATATTGGCTTCAAAAACGGGACAATAGCCTTCGGCAACCACTTTAAAACCGTAGAGGGGAGAAGCGGGATTCCAACAGCGCTGACTTTTGTAGTGGACACAGACACGACAGCAATCCATCTCCTCTAAAGCTTTGGTGATGCGATTGGGACTCTCGCTTAATAATTCCCGTTGGGAGACTCCCCGTAATAATAATTCTTCCCCTTGCCAGCGCGCTTCCACCAGTCCCGTATCGGCGAAATTACTCCACCGGGGATCCCGGGTGATCGGCTCTGGTAAGGTGATAGTGACGATCAAATCCGATTCATTTAATTCTCCCTCATAGTAACTGGGGGCCGGGGGTGTCGGTTGCATAAAGCGATCGCCAATAGGCAATTCCACCAGAGTTCCCACGGCCGGAGAATGGAGTTGATAACGGCTTTGTAATTCTTCTAAACTGGTCAAATCCGCTAGATATAGGGGCGAGCCATGGACGAACATGATATGCTGTGGTCGCAGGTTATGGATCAGTTGGGTGGTGTTGCGACTATCGCTATGTTCGGCCAGTAGATAGGTTTCTTGGCTAATTAATCGCGAACGCTGTGCCGCTTTTAATCGGGGATTCTCCAGGTTGATATCGTGCAGGTGTTGGGGAGCTAACATTAACCAAGGTTTATCCCCTTGCAGATATTTACTCACCTCCTCTAGGCGATCGATTAGTAGAATTATCGGAGTGGTTCCCCCTAGAGGTGTCGGTTTTTCTGGCAACCTTCGCAACCGGGGACAGATGCGCTCATCCCAAAATAAGGGCTGATGTTTGGCAAAATTCTGGACAGATGCGGGAAATTGTGGTAAAATTTCTAGGTAGGCATCGCAAGCTTTAGCGATCTTGCCCCCAACCCAGATATCAATGTCGCGGCCTGTGAATTGGTGGTGCGACCGCAGTAATTTTAAAATTTCCTGACCCAATCCCAAAGCGGGGACGGGTAGTAAGACATTTTGCCCTTCAGCGATCGCCTGATAGATGCGATTCATCAACTGTTTTTCCTGCTGTCGTCGGTGGGGATGGCGTTCTGTGCCGTAACTGCCTTCAATAATCAGCACATCGGGGGATACTCCCCGCAGCAGATCGATCGATAATCCTTCCACCAGTTGAAAATTAGACAGGGAAAAATCGCCGGTATAGAGGACTTTATAGGTGCGTTTGGGGGTTTTGTAGGTGAATAGAACCACGGCGGCCCCAGGGAGGTGGCCAGCTGGAAAAATCTCGACGGTGAGATCATCAAAGAGAGTGATCGGCGATCGCCATGGACAACCCTGACAGAAACTGCCGATTTCCTCGGCAGCATCCGGCCATTGTAGGGGCAGCAGTTGTACTGTCACCTCACTGGCATAAACTGGCAATTGGGGATAGGTCTGATGGAGAGCCATTAACCCACGGATGTGATCGCTGTGGGCATGACTACAGAACACCAGATCCACGGGGGGTTTTTTGTTTTGGGTCAGGGGTTGCATATCGGCCAAACCGCAATCTAAAAGTATGCGATAGGGACCGATTTTCAGTAGGAGACAAACCCCTTCTGATGCGTGACCGACACCAAAAGGTAAACAGGATAAAAGGGATTTTGACCCCCAGACGGCAGTAGAGCGTTGAACCATGGCAACCCTGATCATGATGACTGGTTAGTGAGCGGAACCATTGCCATCGTAGTTATCGCTATCGTAAAAACCGTTGCGGGTGCCGAAAAAGAGACAAGAGACAGTGAATACGGCCGTCAATGCCAACAAGATTAATTTGATGTCCATATAATTAGTGCAACTCCTCAGAGGGTATCTCCCCTCATACTAACCTAACTTTTTCGGTTGTTAGCAGCTAGGTTTCGGATTTGTCCCTGGGTGCTCACCCTCTTTTAATAGTTAAACTTGCCAGTAATTTGTGATAATTTCACCAAAAACTACTGATAATTATCTGAAAAACTAGCATCTTTTGTCATAATAGTCAAGAAAATTTCACAAAAATTTAGCCGGACTTTAAATTCGCCTTTGCTAAAGTGCGACGTAATGATAGGTGTAAATTGTCTCTTTTAGACCTAAGGCAAAAGCAAACAAGTTATTCATTTTGACTCAGATTAGCTCAATTCAATTATAGTGGAATTTTACTATGAGTTTTCGATTAGAGTTGAAGGCTATTTAATCAGATTATAAACTTAATTAAAGTTTATTAAAATTAAAATTTGTTAAACTCTGCTAAGTCATTGGTCTTTTCAAGAAGAGGATAACGAAGTGCTGTTTCATCGACTAGGCTAGATAAATACTCATAAGTGTGACGAAGTTCATAGGCATTATCATCACTTTTTGCTTGGTTACACTGCCAGCAGACCAGTTGTAAGTTGTCAAAATCAAACATTTTTTCGGGACAGCGGGCTTTATTAATTATATGATCGATAGTGACATAATTGGGATGAAAAAATATCTGATTGATTTGATTAATAACTTTTTCCCCTTGAGAATTATTATATTCGTAACCCCTTTTGACCGCTTCTGACTGAGAAGAAGTTTTAAATTCTTCGCCATGTTTCATCTTTTTGCCACAAAAAGGACAGGGTTTTTCTTTGGCCATTGTTCGATATTGATTCGGGCTAATTAATCCTTTTTGGGGATGTTCGATAACTGCTAGATGTTGATTAGCATTCCAGATTTCTGCAATTTCATCGGAGCTATATAATTGAGACAACTTTGATTTTGATATTTTAGTCATGGCAGTACAGAATAATCATAATAAAGGATATTTAGCCAAAGCTTTATCTGCTATTTCATGCAAATTTTTAGAGATTTTTTCTAACTCTTGTTTTCCTTCCTCAGACATTTTTTTGGCATTTTCAGACTCAATAATTGCTAAATCAATGGCTTTGACAAGACTTCCCTTATTTAATTCATGCTCAAATAAACTGACAACTTTATAAGTATTATTTTTAAAATCCTGAAGAAGCTCCCAAGAGCTTTTAACCTTTCCCCAGCCGATATTATAATAGCCCTTTTTTCTCGCTTGTCTTTGTTGCTCTGGGGAAAGACCATGAAATACTTCACTATTTCTTTTTTGCCATTGGCGATAGCTCATTTCTTTTAGTAAATTCATTGCTTCAGTTCCTGGTCATCTGCAAAGTAACGAGTGATTTCTTGCCACTTTTTATCGCCATAGTTATTAATAATATATTTTTTAATATCCCCCAGTTGTCTTCGTAGTTTATCATTAGTTTTTTCCAGAGATTCAACTGTAGAGATTGCTCGCTCTTTTATTTGTGTAATCCCATCCTGTTGTTGCTGAATAGTATTTTTTAGATCGCTCACCGCTAGATTATAACTGTCTTTATGAACTAATTCCTTTTCCAGTAAAGCCTGTTGACGTTCCCGGGCAGTTTTAGATAGACTAGCCTTTAACCATTGACCTAAACGATAAATCTCAGATTGATCAAAGTCTAATAAATCTTGACGTAACTGCTCTAATTTTTGTAGCAATTCATTAACTTTTTCTTGCCAATAACTGACTTCTTGTTTAAGCTCAACATTCTCGTTGTATAAATTCTGATTACTTTTTCCTAACTGTTCAATTTTGCCCTCGTGTCTGGATATTTGCAAGGACTGATTTGAATTAACTTTGGCTCTATCATTTCGTTCTTGTATGATAATCTGGAACAATTCCGCCGCTACAGGATCATCAAGATGTTCTACAATCCATTCTAGATGACGTGCTTTTAAACTATCGATCAAATAGCCCTTAATTTCTATGTGTTGTTCTTTCAATATAGCTAGATTAGATTGAATGGTCATGACCGTAATTCTGACTTTAGTAACTTAATCTATAGTTATTTTAATACAAGTATAAGCTTTTGGAAAAAAGCAATCTTATTCGGTCATAGTAGTTTTGCCTGTTTCTGGGAATCAACTCGGACCGACTGAAGAAACAAAGGAAAATGGAAATTTTGCCGATCTAGGGCTGGCCTTTGCTATAAGTGAGCTATATAGCGCCTCCTTGGCTAGTGAGGAAATTCTCAAACGCTAAAGCACAGAGCTTACCGCTATAACTAAGCACACGAATCACCTAGACCGAGAAAATATCATGCGTATCGCTCACGATGTCACCGAATTGGTTGGCCGCACACCTTTAGTACAATTGAATCGGATTCCCCAAGCGGAGGGCTGTCTTGGCCGAATTGTGATGAAATTAGAAGGGATGAATCCCGCTGCTTCCGTCAAAGACCGGATTGGCACTCACATGATTAATAGCGCCGAAAAAGCGGGTTTAATCAATCCAGAAACCACGGTTTTAGTGGAACCCACTTCTGGCAATACGGGAATTGCCCTAGCGATGACTGCGGCAGCTAAGGGTTATCGCTTAATTTTAACTATGCCGGAAACGATGAGTTTAGAGCGCCGGGCGATGTTAAAAGCCTACGGTGCTACCCTAGAACTTACCCCCGGTTCCCAAGGTATGAAAGGGGCAATTTTACGCGCTCAGGAAATCGTTGATAGTATCCCCAGCGCTTATATGTTGCAACAATTTCGCAACCCTTCTAACCCAGAAATTCACCGTCTCACCACTGCTGAGGAAATTTGGCAAGATACGGAGGGACAGGTAGATTTTATTGTTGCAGGTGTGGGTACTGGAGGCACGATTACGGGAGTCGCTGAGGCAATTAAACCCCGTAAACCTAGTTTTCAAGTAGTCGCGGTGGAACCTTTCAATAGTCCAGTGATTTCTGGTGGTAATCCCGGTCCCCATAAAATTCAAGGTATCGGTGCGGGTTTTATTCCGGAAGTTTTACGCACAGATCTGATTGATGAGGTAATTACTGTCAGTGATGAGGAAGCTTTTCAATTTGGTCGTCGTCTGGCAAAAGAAGAAGGTTTGCTTTCGGGGATTTCTTCCGGTGCTAATCTTTGTGCGGCGATTCAATTGGCCCAACGACCGGAAAATGAGGGTAAATTAATTGTGGTGATTCAGCCTAGTTTCGGGGAACGTTATCTGAGTACGCTGATGTTCCAAAATATCGAGGAGCGCGAGTTAACTTTGGTGTAAAAAAATATCGTCTTCAGCCTCTAGCAGTCAGCATTTAGTCTTAGCTTTAACTATAGCAGTTATCTTCATGGTGGGGTAGCATTCAGTTATCAGTTATCAGTTATCATACTAAATCCGGTTATTAAAAACTGATTATTTATTCTCCCTTTTGCCTCTCCTCATAAGTAGCCTATACTTAACGGATTTAGTATCAGATGTGAGTTTTCAGTTCACTGATTACTGTTTACTGTTCACTGATTTGAGGACGGATTTTCTCACCGATAGCGGCATTTGTAGAGGTTGCGGTTTGGTTGCTTCTTTGCTGGCAAAATTATCGAGTAAAGCCGATCGCACTTGCGTATCGGTTTCTCGCGAGAGAAGATAACGGAAGTATTCTTGGCATTGTTCTCGACGACTGGGGGAAAGTTGCATTTCACTTAAACGTCGGACTGCCATTAAGCGCATTAAGGGATCATTGACTGTTAATTTTTCTAACCAGCGATCAAAGTTTTTTGACTCATTTTGACCGCGATGGTCGAGAAAATGCCATCCTAGCAGGATTAAAGTCAAAACCGTGCCAAATCCTTGCAAAATTGAGGCCAGGGCCAACCAGCGATTTTCGGCATAAGTCCAAATTGCCAGAGCGAGATAGGTGGCTAAACTGCCCAAACCGCCACAGACTACCGCTAAAGTTAACTTACCGCTATCGGCACTGAAAAAAGCACGCCCCCACAGCCACAGCGAGCGCCAGTTTTGACCCTGGAGATGGTAAACTCCGATCATCGCCCCCACCCCGGTTAAAGTGGCCAAAACTAACTGCCAATTCCACGCCCAGAGGATCAAAAAACTAGCACAAGCTGCCGCCCATGTCAAGAATTGACGGGTTTTTTTTGCGGCGAGAGTTTTGATGACTCGACGCTGCAGAGCGGGGGAAAAATAGGGAGGAAGGCGGAATACTGAAGACACGGGAAGTTTTTCACTGAGGGTTTGATGATCACTATAGCCTGTTCTCAGGCAGACAGATCATTTTTCTTGGTAAAAATCCTTGTGGGAAAAGAGCGCAGTGCTAGGGTGGGCTAAAATTGCGATCGAGAATCGGCTAAAGTTCAGGTTGGCGAGCTTAGGTATTAAGATGGTTTGCAATCAAACTCAACTTTTTTTATTAATAAATAGCTCAACAATATTCTGTAAACTTATATACATAAATCTAAAGAAATGTATTAATTTGCCGTCTTTAGGGCAGCAAGTTCTGATAGACGATCTAAAGTAGTAAGTATAAATACCGCATCTAATTTTACCTAGTCACGCCAGCTATCTAACTCATCTATATCACTTCCGAACAGAGTTAGAACTTCCTTTGTCTTGGTTGAGTCTTGCGGAAATTTTACCTTAAGGAAAATCTCGATAATTTTGAGTCATGATTCACTAGAATCCTCAAATATTCCATAAACTGGCGAGTTTTAAGAAACCTAGGAGGTTCATCGCTATGAAAAGCCGTCTTATTGTTTGTTGTGATGGAACTTGGCAAGATTTAGGACAAGGTTATCCTACCAATGTTGTCAAAATGGTGCAAGCTATCACACCACTTGATGATAGTAAGGGCAACCCCATCCGTCAAATCATCTACTATGACGAAGGGATTGGGACAAAACAATCTAATGCCGAGGTAACTGATACTTTAATTAAAATTGCTGGAGGTGCTTTAGGCATTGGCATGGATCATAAGATTGAGGATGCCTATCGTTTTCTGTGCTTAAACTATCAACCTGAAGATGAAATTTATCTCTTTGGGTTTAGTCGGGGAGCTTACACTGTACGCTGTTTAGCTGGGTTAATTTATAATTGTGGTTTGTTGTATCGAGAATTTATCCGACAAATCCCCAAAGCCTACGAAATTTACCGAGAAAAACAAGACACAAATAACGCACCTAACGGTAAAAATGCCATTGATTTCCGTAATCAGTATGGACGACGAGTTCCCATTAAAGCCTTATGCTGTTGGGATACGGTTGCTTCTTTAGGTATCCCTGATATCGTCCATTCTCTGCACTTGGATGAAAAGTTCAACGAACGTTATCGCTTTTATGATTCGACCATCAATCCTACAATTGAAAAAGCGTTTCATGCAGTTGCCATTGATGAAATTCGTAAGGTCTTTGATGTAACACTAATGCGTCCCCATTCTACCCACATCAGACAACAAAAAGAACAAGTGGTTCAGGTTTGGTTTCCAGGGGGTCATGGTTGCGTTGGTGGAGGTTCTCAGGAAGAATCTGGCCTATCCGATGGAGCTTTATTGTGGATGATGGAACAAGTCGAAGCCTTGGGTTTGGCCTTAGATAAAAGTTATATTCAACATGGAGTTCATCCCAATTGTAGTGCGCGTTTTGATAATACGTCAAAATGGCCATTTAATGTAGCGGGAACAGCACCTCGTCAGTTTGAAGGGGATGTTAGCAATTTGCATGAAAGTGTTAAAAATCGCTGGACAGACCTGAATATTAATCCCCCTTATAAACCCGCTATTCCTGAAATTCAAATGATTCTTGAGAAAGAGCTTGGTGCTTTGAGAAAGAAAGAAATAGTCTCTGTTTAGCACTTCTCTCCCTCAAAAATGTCGCCCACACTTTACTTTTTACTTGACTGAGGATCAAATTAATGGTTATCAAAATTAATCAACCTAGTAATAATGCCACACTTGCCATGACAGATAATGTTACTTTTAAAGGCACTGCAAGTCATGAAATTGTTCGGATTGAGTTGTGGGCAGAAAATAAGTGGCACTTCGGTAATAGCTCAGTTTCTAATGGCAATTGGTCAGTCTCTTATCGTTTTACTGACAACGGTAAACGTAAAATTGAAGCGCGAGGATTTGATCAAGACAATCATTCTGTTGCTACTGAAAAGATTACTTTAGAAATTGCAGCTTCTTCCATAAGCTGTGAACCAAGAACGAAACTCTTTGAAATTGGCGGTCATTCTGTTTGGCAAATTGCAGGACAAACCGCTTTTTTCTATCAATCAAAAATGAGTATTGATGCCGATGGTGCGCCTAATGCTTATCACCCCGACAATATTGGCTTAGATGATCTAAAAAATGCCGGTTATCCAAATACGTCTTGGTGGAAGAATATTCTTGTCCCTGACCCTCAAAATCCTAATCGAGCTTATGAGCAAACCTCTGGACCCTATCAAGGTTATTTTGTCTCTATGACAGCTTTACAGGATGGAACTAAGGCAAAAACTGATCCCAGTCGCTATGTTGATTCTACTCGGATACCCTATATTGTTCTCCCCGGTGGTGGCAGTGCCGGGGCAAAACTGGGGGATTTTGCCGTGGTTTTTAATGGTAAAAACGGCAAGATTGTCAATGCGATTTGTGCAGATGTTGGTCCATCCAACAAAATTGGCGAGGGTTCAATTGCCCTTGCTGAAGCGTTGGGCATTCCTTCTAGTCCCCGAACAGGTGGTGTGAGTAGCGGTATTATGTATGTCGTTTTTCCAGGCTCGGGCAACGGTAAGCCGCGATTGCTCTCTGAGATTAACAGCGAAGCCGAAAAACATTTCAACAATTGGGGGGGAATGGCCAGGTTAAACGCTTGTTTTAGCCCATCTTAACCTAGAAAACTGCCAATTTACCTTTACTTTATCGAGGAATATCACTATGACTACTGCACAACAAGTTCTTCAAATTGCAGCCCGGGAAATTGGCTACAAAGAAAACCCAAAAAATTCTAACCATAATAAATTTGGTATTTGGTATGGTATGGATTATCAGCCTTGGTGTGCCATGTTTGTTTCCTATTGCTTTTACAATGCGGGCTTACCTTTACCTATTACTACACCTAAAGGGTTTGCTTATTGTCCTTATGGAGTGCAATGGTTTAGAAATAAAGGATGGTGGCATACAGATCCTCAAGTGGGTGATGTTGTTTTTTATGATTGGGGAGGTGATGATGTATCCGATCATGTCGGTATAGTTGAAAAAGTTAATTCTGACGGTTCAATTGTTGCTATTGAAGGGAATACCTCTGATGGTTTTGGTGACTCTAACGGTGGCGAAGTTTGCCGTAAAACTCAGAAAAAAGGGATTTTAGGTTATGGTCGTCCTCCTTATCATGGTCTAGTCCCCCCTGCTCAAGAGGAACATCCAGTTTGGGAACGTTTCATTGCTCTAACTAGCCCTTATATGCGAGGAGATGATGTCTTGCAGTGGCAACGACAAATGATTCACCGAGGTTGGAATCTTGAGGCTGATGGTGTCTTCAAGGAACGAGATGAGAATGTCCTAAAACAATTCCAAAAACAAAAAGGTCTAACAGTTGATGGTGTTCTTGGTCCTATCTCGTGGAATAAAGCATGGACAGCACCTATTACGCCCGACTAAGTGATTACTAGATGTGGGTGAGGTATGGGATTGAACAGAAAAATTAAGCCATACCTCATCTTTAAAAGCTTAAATTAACCTCAAAATCCAAGTAATTTAGGAAGAAACTAAAATTATGACGACTGCACAAGACGTTTTACAAATTGCCATTAGTGAAATAGGTACAAAAGAAACCCCTTCAGGTTCTGACCAAACTAAATACAATGCTTGGTATGGTATGAATCATGTTCCTTGGGCAGCAATATTTGTTTCTTACTGCTTTTATCATGCGGGTTTACCGTTAGAAATTACCACAGATAAAGGTTTTGCCTATCATCCCCACGCAAAAAAATGGTTTAAAGAACATGGATGGTGGCATACAACTCCTCAAGTCGGGGATATTGTCTTCTTTGACTGGGGAAATGATGGATCACCTGATAGCGTTGGCATTGTCGAAAAAGTAAATTCTGATGGTTCAATTGTTGCGATTCGAGGGAATGTTGATAATCAGGTTAAACGAGTAAACCATCAGGGAAGCACGATTATGGGTTATGGTCGTCCACCTTATCAAACTAGCAAACTAGATTCTGAACTTGATCAGGTATTGCTCAACTCCTAACAACATTAGTAACATGATTGAAACTCTAACAAATCAAGTTAGCATCCCTGTTTGTTTATCTTTGAGCGCCTGTGTTATAACCGTGCTGTCCAGTGAACTTAACGCGCAAAATCCCCCTAGCTTTGTGATGCCAAGTGGTAACATTTATTGCGCTCTAATTGGGAAAGATAATAATATGCTACGGTGCGAGACCCAAAGTATGTTAAATCCTCTACCCCCTCAACCTTATCCTAATTATTGTCAATTTGATTGGGGGGCCGGTTTTCTACTCCCTCAACAAGGTAAACCAGAAGTTCTTTGTATAAGTGATACCATTGCTGGTACTAACAACATCCTTTCTTATGGAAAAACTTGGCAACATTCAGGCTTTAAATGTATCTCACAAAGAACGGGATTAATGTGTAGTAACCCCGGGGGACACGGTTTCTTTCTGAGTCGTCAGCAGTGGAAGGTTTTTTGAAATCAAAAATTCACAATCTCCTGGGAGACAATAAATTATGAAAACCTATACCGTTCATCACCTTTTCCAACTATTATTAGGACTCAGCTTGACTCTTTTTCTCAGCTTGATTTTCCCGATCGCTCATATTAAGGCTGAGAATCTACTCGGAAAATATCCCGTCTGTGAACCCTCTGCGGTCGTTCAAGTAACCTGTTCAGAATCAGGAGGCAATTGCCTTTTAGTAGCAGATAATGAACAAAAAGACGTTCTATTTCTCTATCCTGTGAGTTCTAGCCAATTAGACTCAACTCGTCAAAGTCAGTTAGCCTTAGAGAAAAATATAAATGATATTGAAGCGATCGCAAAATTAGATAATAATAGAGTGCTTCTCTTCGGTTCTCACAGTCGTAACAATAAATGTGAGATCAAAGCAAATAGACAACGGTTTGTACAGGCTCAATTGTCGGGGAATCAATTAAAAACTATTGGCAAACTGATCCAAAGTCCTCCAATCAATTCTCAAGTTCTCTTCCAATATCTAGATGTGAATTCTAACAAGATTATCAGTGCCGTGAGTCGTGCTATTGATGAGGCGGAAACCCAAGCTGATCAATCATTAGGAGACAAAAATCGGTGTGAACAAGCTAATGCTTTTAATGCTGAAGGAGCAGTGGCGATTCCTGATCCTTTATCTCTTGAAAAATTCAAGATTTGGATAGGTTTACGTTCTCCCGTTGTCACATTAGACGCTAATAATTATGCTGTTTTACTATCAATGGCTAATCTGGATAACTATCAATTCGATGGTGCAACACTTCTAGATTTAGGGGGACGGGGAATCAGAGAAATTACCTTTGATAATAACCAGATTTGGGGAATTGCTGGCGGGCCGAAAGATGGTCAAGATAATTTCGTTTTTTGGAAACTATCGGCTGAGGATCTCAAACCGAATACGATCCTTAAACCTGAAATACTTCGAGAATTACCCCAGTCATCAGAAGGATTAGCGATCGTTGATGGAACAGCCTATATTTTGATTGATGGCGATAGTGGGGAGTCTGGAAATCATTGTGCAGTACCCGCCAAGTTTATGCAATTTACTGTCCCTAATTAGGGTCTGCTGAATAATGGTAAAACCCTTTTAAAATAAAGCTTTTGACCTGTTAAAGTCCGATGTGCATGCTGCGAAAATAGGATTGGG
>MTBT01000155.1:22386-29197 GCA_002282935.1 Microcystis sp. LSC13-02
AGGGCAACAAAGCCTGAAACTCCTGACTCCTGACTCCTGACTCCTGACTCCTACCCCCACCGAAAAACTTTTTCAGCAGACCCTAATTAAAGTTATGTCCTCAAATTTTGCCAGCTTTAAGACTTAGATAATCCTCTCATATTGAAAAAAGGAGAATCGATGATGACTACCCAAAAACTGAAAGCTCTAGTCAATACTGTTATCAAACAATCTACCCTAGATAGCAGTCAGATTACCGACCCAACCCAGAAATTTTCCTTGACAGCAGGAGATAAACTTGAGATTAATGATTACAAATCTGCCGCCAATAACCACTGGGAATTAGAATTAACAACCCCTGTTAATGAGATGGCGAAATGGTTCGCTTATATTCCCCATGTCGAAATTAAAAGTAATGACCCTGTAGCCAAGATATTGCAAGACATTAAGCTGTCTCAATTTAAGGTGTATCACCGACCAACAGAACAAGATGTAGAAGGAGTGGGGATTCCCCCTAATGGACAGGACAACCGTTCAGAACGGATTTGTCCTGTTTACGTTCTTAGTCCAAGAAGACAAACAGATTCTTTATGCGTTGGGTTTCATGCTTCAACCCAACCTACGTTCATCTTATATTTAATTCCACCCACCTACTTATTGCTACTCGATTTTATAGAGATAGGCTTCTGGGGTTTCCAGAAGGGAAGTCATCGGGCGTTCGAGAGGGGGAGTTTTGGCGAGGGTAAAAATTGGAAATAAATCGTTCATTTGGATAGCCATTTTAAATTTTGGCTGTATGTAATAACTACCCGATGGGCAGGCATTGGTGATCGTTAGCTCTCTTTTGGTCATAAAGGTATCGATATAATCATACTGACCATGCTCTTTTCTTTTGCCTTTCTTGGCCGGATCACAAAGGGTTGAACCGGCCGGAATCTGATTGATAATTTCCACTGTATCGGCCACGGATAGGAGTCTTTCGGAACCGTATTTACTAGCAAGATAACGTTGATTGAAATAGAGATTAGTTGCGATCAAATAGCCGATGATAATTGCTAGAACTAGACCGAGGATCCTGTCGAAAGTCTTAGTCAAGTTTAGATAGGCCAGACTAGCGATCGCCAAGAGTATAGGAGCAAACCAGAGTAAGATTTTACGATGGGAATAAAAATGCTCATCAGGATAATTAGAGGAAGCGTAGAGAAAAATTATCCAAGTAATCGCCAAAAAGCCGATCTGTGTTTTATTACCTCGATATTTTTTGATGACTATATATAGAGAAATGCCGAAAAAAATAGCCGAAACTACGACATTGAAAATCGATATATTGTCATTCAAAAAAAACACTTGATTACCCAGATAAACCGTTTCCCAAATCGCTTTAAATAGACGGGTGAACAGATTACTCGATGGTTCACCGCTCGCCCCCTTCTCCGTGAGCGCTCTCACCAGTCCTTTCGTATTGGCGAAATTCCGAACTATCTCACTATTCCAATACATAATCAAGGCGAGATTTGCGGAGAGAATCGATAGAAAAGGCAAAAGACATTTACGAGTATTCTTTCGATTTCGATAAACAAACCAGAGAGAGGCGATAACGGAAGTCACCGGGATAATTAACATCGTGGTGGTGTGTAAACTCACCAATATGGCGACAGTAATCCCGAAGAATATCCAAGCTATAGCCTGATAGAGCAGCGGCTTAGTCGTTTCCATCTGGAACCGATAGAGTAAAGCAAAAACGAGCAGGAAAAAGGGTATTGGGCTAGGGGCCCAGGAAAAATTATTAATGAAATAGTCCGCATAAATTGTGCTATACCAAAATCCTGCCAAACTGGACAGGAGAAGACGTTTATCTTGTTCTACATTTTCTAAAAGTTGATAAACAAAGTAGATTAAGAGCGGAATCGATAGAAAAGAAAATAGGCCATTGGTAAGGACTTGAAATTCGGGATCGGCACCGAAAATTGTCAGAGGAAATGCTAAATAACCATAGAGGGGAGGAATTACGAATCCATATTTTCCACCCCCACCCGCTGGTCCCAATTGAGGAAAGTTTCCCTTCCACATATCCATCCAAAAGTAACCACCGCTAATCTGATCGGGATCGGGTCCGATATCGAAGGTAACGTATTCAAAAATACTGACAATCCTAGTGAAAAAGGCAAATGCGATCGCTAGAATCCCTAAAATCAGTGCCGTTCCTCGGACTTTATTGATTGATTTCCCCATAAGTGTCGGTATTTTTATCCTAAAATTTTCTGGTAGCTTCGTGACCGTATCCCCGAATATTTATCTTCGCATGGTAGCACGAATTTCTAGTCCTACTCGGTCAGGATTATAGCGTTAAAGATGAAGTATAACCTGATTTAGCATTACTGGCCGACTCCCCAAAACGAAAACTTCGTACCTCACCATGAAGATAACTGCTATAAGATTTAAGAGCCTGTTTAGCAATAAACTGGGTACACTCGCTTAACAAAAATTTTTTTAGACAGATATTGGACACAATCGGGAATCCCGTGTTAAACTGCCTCGATAAGATGATGTCACTCTCAAAGCCCTTCACTATATAATCCAATGGTAATACAATCGGTCAGTTTAACAGTTAAGGACTATAAGTCTAACATTCCCGTCGCCATCTTGTGTGGTGGCAAAGGAACCCGACTGCGGGAAGAAACCGAATTTCGACCTAAGCCGATGATTGCCATCGGAAATCGGCCAATTATTTGGCATATCATGAAAACTTATGCCCACTATGGTTTAACTGATTTTATGCTCTGTCTAGGGTATAAAGGGGAAATAATCCGGGACTATTTCTTTAGCTATGATTGGAATCAAAGTGATGTCCTCTTAGAGTTAGGCAATAAAAAAGTGACCAAACTCGATAGTGGACACGAGGAAGAAGACTGGCGTATTTGGTTAATTGATACGGGACAGGAAACCATGACGGGAGGTCGTCTTAAACGTCTCACATCTTATATAGATCAAAGCGGAAGCGAGATCTTTTTAGCCACCTATGGGGATGGGGTTTGTGATGTGAATATTGCGGATCTGTTGGATTTCCATTACTCTCATGGGAAATTAGCCACTATGACGGCGGTTCGTCCTCCTTCTCGCTTTGGCGAGTTAATCATTGAGGGTAATTTAGTCACTCAATTCCAAGAAAAGCCGCAAACGGCTGAAGGATGGATTAATGGGGGCTATTTTGTCTTAAATCGCAAGGTTTTGGATTTAATTGAGGGAGATTCGACGACTTTTGAAGCACAGCCCCTCAGAACCCTAGCCGCCTTAGGAGAACTCGCCGTCTATAGGCATGATGGGTTTTGGCAGTGTATGGATACTTATCGAGAAATGGAACTACTCAATCACCTTTATGACACTGGACAAGCTAGATGGAAAATATGGTAAAGGAAGGATTTTGGTCGGGCAAAAAGGTCTTTATAACGGGTCATACTGGCTTTAAGGGGTCTTGGCTGACGTTTTGGTTACTCCATCTGGGAGCAGAGGTAAAAGGCCTCAGTTTAGCTCCCAATAGCACCCCTGCCCTATTTGACCAATTAGACTTAGCTCAAAACCTGAGTAGTCACCATCTAGGAGATATTCGAGAGGCTGAGTTAGCGGGTCGTTTAATCAAGTCATGGCAACCGGATGTGATTTTTCATTTAGCGGCGCAATGAGCGTCCTATACCGAACTCAAGTAATTGACAGATAATCAATCCTTGGGAGCATCTCATTTATGCAAGTGAGTAATTATACTTGTCCCTAAAACTGGTTTCTAGCAAGGCTTTCAAAATAGCTTGACATAAAACCTAATTTAGGGGTTACAAAGGTGAGATGCTCCCCAATCCTTTAATAGCAGGAGGCAGTAAGTGGACATAGTAAATTCAATACATCTCCAGATTAAGCAGATGCTCAAAAAACAATCAAAAATTGATGGCAGATTTTTGGTAGTTGCTGCACTCTTAGGATATTTTGGGTTATTGTATCTAGCTAATTTTTTTGTTCCCTATCACAAGTTTTGGAGGATAATTGGGGTTCCTGCGGTTAAAAACCCTTTTATAGATCTTGCAGCCGTATTAGGTGCTTTTGATTGTGATCGATTGACAGGCGAAGTTTCCCTAACAAATAATCCCTGCTTCAATCAAATATCTTACCCTAGTAGCTGGTCTTCATTAACTTGGCTGGGTTTAGAGCAGCGTAATACTATATTTTTAGGAGTTTTCTTTGCTTTAATTTTTTATGTTATCACTTTAATTATCATTGGCAGATTAAATTATCAAGAAGCTGTAGTTTATGCCCTAATTTTATGCTCACCACCGGTAATGCTTTTAGTCGAACGTGGCAACGTAGATATTGTTATCTATTCTTGGCTTGGTGTCGCACTAATGATAATTAAGAATAGCCGAGCATTAATTTTTAGGTTGTGTGCCTATTTATTAATATTTTTTGCTGGGGTTATTAAACTATTCCCAATTTTCGGTCTGGTAGTAATTATTAAAGAAAAAAGAAATCTATTTCTGTTCTTGGCCGCTATTTTTACCACTGCCTTTATCACTTATTTTATCGCTAGTATAGGTGAGATGAAAACTATCTCACAAGCATTTGATGTTGAGCGTGTTTGGTTTCGTTTTGGCCATCAAGCCCTCTTTTTGAAAGTCAAAACTTTTCTATCAAATCTTTCTTTATCTACTGGCGGTGAAACTGATATTAAAAAGACGATCAGATACATAATTTATATAATTATGAGTTTATTGACGCTATTAGTCTTGACCAGATTTTTATTGTCGAAATTTAAAAATTTTCAAGAATGGCTTAGTTGGGATTTTGTCTCAACCGATTCGGACAAATCTTTAGATAACAGTCAATATATCGATTATTTCCGTCTTGCAACAGGCATTTATTTAGGAAATTATCTGGTTATTGGCCTTGTTATGGATTACAAATTAACTTTTCTCATCTTTGCCCTTCCTCAAATTTTGGATTGGATTAAGCAAGAAAATCAGTTAAGCTTGCCTTCCAGTATGGCTTTAGTCGCTATGGTGGCAACCTTTTACGCAAGTCCATTCTTATATACTTGGTTAGTTGATGAAATTATCAATTTGTTCTTATTTGTCAATTTATTATACATGGCAATTCTCTCTATGCCTGAATGGCTAAAAAGTTTAGTCCATAGGAGATTGTCTGGCAAATTTTCCGCATAAAAGTTTAACCACAGCCTAATATATAGCAAAACCAAATGAATTGTAAAAGCTCCTCATCCCTAACCCCTCTCTAACTCCGGAGAGCGGAGAAGAATGGTGTTTACGAATCATTTAGACTGGCTCCGTTAAATCTGAGACTTTTGGCTGGCTACTAAAATGCCTTTCTGTCAAGCTGTTCCAGCATAAGTGAGTAGCCATTTTACAGCTTTCAAAGCCAGAGCGCGGTGGAATTAATATTTATATTCCCCTGTCAGTTTTCTGACCAGTTTCCACAGAAAACGATTCCAGGGTTTTCTGTACAAGTACCGACTACTGGCAGTAGGTTGTCTAATTTTAAAATCAGTGTTGCTGATATCATAGACCTTTGCTAGGTCTTTCAGAGTGAACTCAATAGGGGTTTTATCAACTAGCCGCTCAAAAATTTCAACATTATTTTTAAGAATATCATCCTTTTTTTTCAACAATGGATATGGCTTCTTGACGTGTCGATTAAACAGAAACACTGCTTCTGTTGGCTCATAATGCTGCGGCTTGTGAATTTTACTATGGCCACCGCTGCGGGCATTCTTCACTCGAATGTCAGTAAAACACATTTGCTTCATGGGAAAGGTTTGATAACAAACCCACTGAAGATACCAATCCGTCCGATGCGCCCCATGATAAATCGCCGGTAAGATGACATCAGCATAGCTTTGGGAGAGGATTTGAGATTCCGCATCATATCCACTAATGGGAAAGCATTTTCTGGAGATGAACTCTTCATAAGAAGCTTTAATCGGTAGAAATGCCCACTGTTTAGGATCATAAAAAGTTCCAGCAATGGGGTGATATTCATCGAGCAATTCTTTGATCTTTTTGGGAATATCTACTCCTTCATCAGCAACAAAGGTAACATCATCATCGATAAAAATGTAGTATTCATAATCTTTGGGAACTTCCCTATATAGCAAGCTCCTGCCCTCACTCCAAGTCACTCCTTTTGCAGTAATGAAAGCATTGGGGTCATCTTCTGTTGACCAATTAAGGCGATAAAAGTCACTAAATTCAGTAGTAAATAGTTCTCGTTTTTCTATAGTGCAAGGCTCATTAATTAGTTTGCCCTGTTCCAAAATACAGAAGGTTTTTTTACTCATTTACAAATTAGATAAAGTTAAGTATGAGTGCAAATTTTAGCTTAATATATAGCCAGTATAAGTGATTTGCCAACACCACGATCATCATGTCTCTGGAGTGGAAGAGGAGATGGGGGGCAGCCATGCGGTCGGCAGCAGGCACGAGCAAGTAATTAAATTGTACTTCAGGCGAGTTAAAACCGCTATGTAACACTTTCGAGTCCAGAACAATATTAAAATCCCTGCCACCCAAGCATAGCTGTATGTTTACACCAAATTCAAGCCATATACAATAAGTATAAATACTTATTTGATTTTCCCTTGAATCACGAGGCATCGAAAATCAAGAACGACTCTCCCCGCGCAGAAGTTCCAGGCTCCCCTTTTGTCTCAGCTAACCATTCTAGATCCCTAACAGCTTAACTAATTGACATCCTCGGTCAAGTTCATGTATAGTGGCTCCCAAAGAGTTAGGGTGATAGGTTTAAGCCTTCACGAAAACTCTTTTCAGGGATT
>MTBT01000156.1:0-4061 GCA_002282935.1 Microcystis sp. LSC13-02
TTCCCTTGTTTCCACCACCTCCAAGCCGTTCGATAACTTATTCTTGTTTTTTTTGCCTAGTCTGATAGTTTCCTGTCTATATATTACCATGTCTGGCTATATCTGACTATATTTTTATTGAAACTTTACAATACCCCTGCCGCTAACCGATGAAAGCTAGTAAATCCCTGCCAATCAGGAGCTTTAGCGGCGGCGATACTGTAAGCACGGGCGAAAGATTCCAGAAAAAAAGCATCCTGACCGACATAAAAAGCGAAACAGTCCCGTTTAAGCTCTCCTGTGGCGATACCTCGCACAAAAGGGTGTTCTAGACAAGCTTGTACTAGATCTTGATGGCTCTGCCAAAGTTGCTGACTAAGCATAGGAAAATACTAATTAGGTGGACAAGGTTGGTTAACCAGAGTTCGGGATAGGCTAAAACCCAGATTATACCCTAGCCAGAAAGCCCTATTCCGTGGTAAAAATGATCACCAAATTTCCTTAACCCAAACTGACGTTAAGCCTGTTACAATAAAGATAACCGACTAAATTGGAATTAAAAACTATGCGACTTAAGCGATGGGAGTCCCCCCGCCGGCAGGGACGTAACGACAAAGGCAAAGGCGGTTCGGCCCGACAGCGACAACTGAAAAAACAATTTAAAATGCTGTCGAAAAAACTAAAAGGGGGAGAGAGTAACATCTCTCCTCTTTTTTTGTCCCCAGCAATCGCCGCTAAAAAATCTTCCCCTGGGAAACTCTCGGTCTCCTGAAACAGTCGGAGACTTGAGCAACTTTCAGATTAGGAAAAAAAATGAAGCGTACACTTGCCGTCATGACGATGACAGTAGCTTTAACCGTCACCAGTAACCATTCTAGCCTTGCGGGAGCAATCTTCGATCGCATTCAAAAAACTGGGGTAATTACTGCCGGCGCTCGTAAAGATGCTATTCCCTTTGGTTTTGTCAACTCCCAAGGCAAGTGGGTGGGTTACAGCCTTGATATGTTAGAGTTAATTCGCAAGGAAACCGAACGGAAGTTAGGAAAACCAATTAAGTTAAAAATTGTTGAGATTACTCCCCAAAATCGTTTTGAAAAGTTGAAAACAGGGGTTATCGATATCGAATGTGGCTCCACTACTTTTACTTGGAAAAGAGAAAATGAAGTGGATTTTTCCGTTAGTTATTTTGCCAGTGGCACTCAATTACTCACCCGCCAAGGTAGTAATCTCGATGACATCGGTAGCCTGGCAGGCAGACGCATTGGAGTAATTGCCAATACTACTAATGAAGCAGTAATTAAAACCCAACAACCCGCCGCTATTTTGGTCAAAGTTAAAAATCGTGGTGAGGGTTTACAAAAACTAGAAACGGGAGAAATTGATGGTTTTGCCAGTGATGGCATTACCCTAGAAGGTTTAAGAAAAAGTGCTAAAAATCCCAATAATTTAGCCATAGTTCCCTCCTATCCCTACGCCTACGAATCCTATGCCTGTACTTTACCCGAAAATGATTCTAAATGGCGCGATACGGTGAATTATACGCTATTAAAATTCATGGAAGGGATCGTTAGTGACCAACAACAAGCGGTGACAATTTATGAACGTTGGTTTGGTGAAGATGGTGTTGTTCCCTATTCCAGAGAGACTATTAATGATTATTTTCAAGGCATTGTCAACACCTACGAATGGATTCCTTTAACTGTATTTCCCTAAAATTAAGACCTTTTCAGGGACCAGTTGAAAAAGGCAAGAGGCAAAAGTATTGATTAATTTGTCTCCCTAAGACTCTTGTTGACCCTAGTAAATCCTGTTTAAAAGGTATAGAAAAGAAAATAGGAAAGTGGGGAGAAGGGAGCGGGTTTTTAAAGTCGGATTTGTTATTAATTCGACTAAAACAGCGTCATGATTGATGGATGTGTCAGTATAGCCACTTCCTTTGGGTGCGGGAGATAAGTGAAAAGATTTTTTCGGTTTGGATAAATAGCCTTTCGCTGTTAAAAATGATTCTATAGCCGTTTGTACTGTATCAGAAGAAGATACCTTATGCTCTTGATTGTAGGCGGCTAGAGCATTAATTATGGTGGTGGGTAGCTCAATCGTCACCTGTTGCATAACCAAAATCCTCTTGATTTAATTATGTCCCTATTATACAATAAACCCCCTCAACTGACTGAATGAAGGGGCATTAATTCTACTTTGGTAAGCGATTTAGCCTACTTTTGTGGTTTAGTTTTCGTCGGATTTAGAGGATTTTAGTTTGCGTTTCAGGGTTGAAGCTGCACCTAACGATCCAAGGGTTAATAAGCTAAGGAATGTAGAGGGTTCGGGAACGGCGACAGCTTCTAAAGCATCTATGTTTTCATTCACTGCTCCAGTAGCCTGTCTGACATTGAAAGCTGTATCCCAGAGATGCCCACCGTGATTGAGGAATTGAGCAGCTTGACCAAATCGCCAAGACCAAATTTCACCTCCATCGATATCACCCCCATTAACATTGGGTGTGATAATTTCATCCAATATTGATGGATTATTTGGGTCTTGTCCAACGAGATCTATCGGCATAAGACTAAACAGAATAGCATCACCCTGATCCCACTGACCTACACTACCTTGATCAAAGACCATTAAACCATCCAGATCAAGGATATTAGCGATATCACCAGTATATGTCAGCGGAATAAATGGGCTAATTGCTGTGGCAATCTGACCAGCAGTAATATAGGAGTTGCTGATCTGGGTAATGGGGTTGTAGTACCATACTGACGTTCTTATACCGTTAATAAGGGGATCTCCCAACAAAGAGTACATATCAGCATCATCAGGAGTCGGATCTGCTGGAGAAGGGTATTGAGAAGACGTTGGTGATACAGAACTCCATACCTCCAAACCATCGAGATCGTTAACTCCCGCTTGATCAATTTGCGGAGGCGTTGCCCAAAAGCCAATCCCCCCGCGAATCAATTCAAAAAGAACACTTTTTTCATGTATTCCAAGCTGGTTATAAGCGATATTACCTACAAAAAGGGGATTCGCAGGTACTACCGTCGAACCGGTCGAGAATAGTAGGGCGGCTCGATTAGCGATGACATCCCAGAATAGGGCATCTTGATGATTAGCTAAGGCATCTACTTCCCTTGCCGTAACAGTATCACCTGCGCGAGAGCCACTATAGTCGAAAGTATTTTGCCGACCACCATTGCCATCCCAGTAAATATTCTGTTCTGGATCTGAAACTGGCGGTTCTTGAGTGTCTTTGTCGAAGCGATCGCTGTATTCTTTACCCGGAACATTTTTTGGCCATGGAATACCCGGTCCAGGTGCAGGTTGGACAAACGGTCCTTGAGGAACAAACGGTCCTGCCAATACTTGGGATGGGGCTACTGTGACACCCAGTAAGAGACAGGAAGATAACAAGAGTTTATGAGTGATTTTCATGATTATTGCTCTAGCAGATTTTCTATTGCGATTATCCCCTCGCCGCTAGGTCAGGCAACACCCCAACCCAACGCCAAAGGGAGACAACGGGATGATACACATCCCCCGACAACTGTATCAAAAGATACAATTTAATAAATCTTTACATTCTTCTCCCCAACTAGCGATTGAGATTTTGTTTTTTTTGGTTGTACTGATTGCGATCGCCCCCTCGCCGCTAGGTCAGGCAACACCCCAACCCAACTCCAAAGGCCGACGACAACAGCTTACACAGCACCTATTCCCTGGGGAATCTGTCTTGAGAATGATTTGAAATATGCTAACTTGGGATGTTATGTCACGATCGCATCTAGCAATTACCATGAGTGAAATTAGCGTCGGGGGAAAAGTCCGTCTGATTGCCATTCCCCCTTACCTGAAAACCGCCGATCCTATGCCTATGTTACGGCCGCCAGAGCTGCTCAATATCGACGATATCGGCACGGTTATCGATCGCCGGCCGGGGGGTTATTGGGGTGTAAAATTCGATCGAGGCTCTTTTCTGCTCGATAGCAAATATTTAGGGTTTGCTGAATAAATCTAAAAACCTTATCCAACAAGGTTTTTAGACTTTTTTTCCCTCAAAAAGTGCCGACCCTTGGAGTGAT
>MTBT01000156.1:4074-12251 GCA_002282935.1 Microcystis sp. LSC13-02
CCCCACACCCCACACCCCACACCCCACACCCCAACCCCCAACCCCCAACCCCCAACCCCCACCGAAAAACTTTTTCAGCAGACCCTATTTAGAAACTATTTAAACCAGTTAAGTGCATCGCGGTCAAGACAACTTTGATAAATCACAACCAAATCTAAAGAGTTAATTTATGTCCAATACTTTTCTATCGATCGTTATCCCGATGCGTGAGGGATTTAGCGAACATTGGCTAGGAGAATTATTGAAAGTCAAGGGAGATATAGAATTTATTTTAGTTCATCCTCCCGGGGTCAAACCTTCGCCGGTGAATGA
The DNA here is from genome assembly GCA_002282935.1 of Microcystis sp. LSC13-02. Taxonomy (GTDB): domain Bacteria; phylum Cyanobacteriota; class Cyanobacteriia; order Cyanobacteriales; family Microcystaceae; genus Microcystis. The sequence goes on from MTBT01000156.1 coordinate 4,387, forward strand.
TCCACGCATGAAACAGATTGTCTGTGCTTTACGGGGTGAAATTATTCAAAGAAGTACAGGATTTTTAAATGCCAGAGGTACTTATATTCTCACAATCAATTGCGATGAATATTTACACCCTGAGATCGTCACCTTAGTCAAAGACTATTTTGACCGCTTTCCCAATAGTTGGGTATTAAGATTAGCCAGATGTGGATTTCCCTACGGTGAACGAGAAAAATTAGAGAGTCCTTGGCCAACAATTCCCGATATAAAAAGTTTAGCTATCTGTAGCAGAAGAGAGAATAATAGTAACTTATTTAAAGATAACAAATATTTATTAGAACTACCGATCGCTCCTTTAGATAATCCTTTTAATCCCCAAGTTTTTCTCAATCAACGTCGCGATCAAAATGGTCCCCATTTAGAAAATTTTGATAAAAAAGTTTGGAAAAGTGAACTTGTGCAAGTAGCGACGATAGAAATTACTAATCTCATGAACTTATTTGGTCCGATTAAATATATTCCTTTTTGGTGTTTAGATAGATTACTAGGTTTATATATTCAGGCTAAATATTTTGAAAAAGAGCGAGTAATCGGTCACTGGCTGCCGAATTATCTCGAACAAATACGAATTGAAGATAATCCTCCTGAATACCAAAGAAATTGGCGATTTTACTTTTTATCGGAAGTTATGTTATTAAGAAAATTCCCTCGGTATGGCTATCTTTGGAATCTAGCTATCTATCAATTTTTAGAACTGCCTGCTTGGATGATTAAATCTCTGAAACAAAAAATTATACCCAGTAAATCAGTCTAGTTATATCCAAGTGATCGGTAATCCAGAATAATAACCTAAATTTATGGAACTATGCTCTGTTTCCCAATCTAACACCTGTTCCACACGCTGATAAATTGCCGCAGCTTCCTCACTAGAATTACCGATACAAGTTAACCCTAATTTACCAAATTCTGACAGCGCACCCATGAGATGAAAAACTGTTCCTGTTTTACTGCTACTATCAAAATGTAAGCGATGTTTAGCAATAATATCCATTAAATCATCGGGAAGTAAACCTTTGTATTGGGGTTTGTGGAGATTATCGGAGGCAATATAGTGTTTTTCTTGGTGAGGTTGACTGAAAAATAATCCAGTTTCTTGATCGTATTCACCATTAGTTAAAAGTTTCAAAGTCATGAAAGGATGGGTGGTTCCTCCTTTTCGCAGATTAATTTCGATCGCCTGTAAATCCCAGACTAAAGTTTCTGGATTTTTCACGGCGACGAAATCAACCCCATAGCGTTCAATTGCCCCCTTGGCTGCCAGAATTTCCCCTATTTTTAGGCCTAATTCCTGTAATTGTAGGCGATAATTTTCATCGGCAGGAAAATGACAACCTAGATAAATTTGACCATCGGGACCCCCTAAAATTTGATCGTGAGTGGAAAGAATATTCACTTCTCCCGTGGGTGTAATATAACCTTGCACACTCGGCGATCGCTTTTCTTCTCCTTCAATAAAAGCTTCGACAATTGCCCCTAATTCAGCAATTTTGCCAGAAAAACTGTCCCAATTTTCATCCCTTGCTTGAAAACTCATCTTCTCTAATTGTTTGGCCAAGAGATTCATTCTCTCGCTTAAATCTAGACTGTTACTATCAACAATTCCCGCTAAAGGACGTAAATCTAAAACTGCATTTCCTTCTCCCGATAACCCCTCATTTAACTTAACTACCATGCGTTTTAGTTGCGGTTGACGAGACCACAAACTAGCGGCTTCGTATAACAAATCCTTGACCGTATTTACCTGTAAACTACCATCAGGATGGGGAATATTGCCTTGACCAAAAATCTCGCGACTGCCACTTTTAGAACCCCAATACAATAAGTCTGGACTACAGGCAAATAAAGGAATATCTAATTGTAAAGACAATTCTCGCTCTAAATTAGTAGAATTAAAACAAACCATGTAGGCACGATCTCGACGCAACGCTTGCTGGATTCTTGCTACTAAGCGCGGTCTTTCCAAAATTTTTTGGGTTAAAGGTTGAAAAGAGCTATCGTGAGTTGTCAGCAATAACAGACGATTATTAGCATGGGAAAAAGGAATCCCCGGCAACAATTGCAGGTAATAATCAATCACCATCCGCGCCAGTGGCTGCGCTGTTACATAGATTAAACGAGTTTTCGGGTGTCGCAACCGAATCAGAGAAAATAATAATCTTTCTTCGTAATGTAAAAAACCCGCTACTTTTTGACCGACTCTCTGATCGATACTAAAAGAAGGGACAACTAGGATATCATAATCCCATTCATCCGATTCGGGAACGTTTTCTCCCTGCCAAATCTCTTTTAATTTTTCTTGTAATTCTTGATAGCGCAGCCGCTTTCCTAGCATCAAATCTCTATCTAACAGCATGGTTTGTCCCACCTCTGTGGTTACAGACACCTGTATCTTATCGATTTTTAGAGCCTGTCGTCTCCAGTGTCTTTCTTTTCTTAATATTCCCCCAATCCCTCCGATCGTTGCCCTTAAAAAGGGATACAGTTGATTCTGTATCCCCTTTAATCACCTGAGATTGCCTTTAGCCTAGCGGGTGGAATAAGAGATCGGGATAAAAGCGATTAAATTCGATTAAAATCCCGGCGGTGAAAGTCAGCAGCGCCATAATTAACACGGGTGCGGACGAGAGAAATTTAGTAAGTCCTTCCATCTGAGTTCTCCTAGGGAATAAAAAGTCAAGGGTTTGACACAAAAATTAACGAGGGGAAACGGTAATTTCCGAATCCTTAACGGTTAATTTACCGGAAGTGGCTTCTTGTAAAGCGGCCAACGGCCAGAGGAAACCCGTTAACATTTTGCTCAAAGCGAGGGGAACATCGATGATGATTTCCTTCATTTCGGCATCTTTGCTGTCGCGCACGGCGATTAAATAGGCCCGACCAACCCAACCGATCCAACCGGCAATGTACAGGAATAGGATGCTAGGGATAAAGAAATCGCCCATGTGATCCCAACGACCATCCACAATTAGGTGAGGATAGCCTTCCGGTCCACAGAGAGCTTGGGAGTAGGTTTGAGCGCGTTTGGCTCCCGATTCGGGGTCGAGAGTGGTGTTGCGGAAACTCTTCGCTTTTTGTAGGAAAGCGGGATTTTCGCTACAAGGGGTCAGATTGGACAAATCAGCCGACGCTGGAGCGGCAAAGGTGAACCAGAGAGATAGCACCAGGGCCAGAGCGAACAATTTTCGCATAAATTGTTTCCTTTTGTTACGAAATATGAAGTTCTTTGTTCAAAAAGCGAACAATTTGATCGTACACGGAAAAAATCTTACTCCGATGAGGGGTGCGAGTAAAGTTTCTATTACAAAACTATACGCAACACTTCAGACCCCGGTGATATGAACCACCACTTGTCTTTGGTGACGACTCTGACGGTGTTCCCAGAGATAGATACCTTGCCAGATCCCTAAAACTAATTTACCCCTAGCGATCGGGATTTGTTCCGATGTCCGGGTGAGGACCGAGCGAATATGAGCGGGCATATCGTCTGGCCCTTCGGTAGAGTGATAGTAGAGACTGCTATCTTCTGGGACTAACTTAGCGAAGAAATTGGCCAAATCGGTGAGAACATCGGGATCGGCATTTTCTTGGATCAGCAAGGAAGCGGAGGTGTGACAGACAAAGACACTGCATAATCCCGTCGTTATGCCCGATTCAGCCACGATCGCTTCTATGGGGGCAGTGAGACGATGGAAATTCTTGGGACTGGTGGTAATCGTCAGGGATTTTTGATATTGACGCATGGCAACCGAATCAGAGAGAAATGGGGGTGGGGGGGATTGTCCTGGAGAGCAAAGGTTGTCCCGCTTGTAAGAGATCGTGAAGGTCCACCACTGCACCGATAACAGCGATCGCTGGGGCTTCAAAGCCGGTGGCTTCGATCTGGTCCATAATCGTGGTGAAAGTACCGATTAATTGCTGTTGTTGCGGTGTTGTTCCCCAGCGAATCAGGGCGATCGGTGTTTCTGGACTTCTGCCGGCCTTGGTTAACTCGCCGATAATATAGGGTAAATTATGCACACCCATGTAAACGACAATTGTTTCTGCGCCATGGGCGATCGCTGACCAGTTAACCTGGGGACGATATTTACCCGCCATCTCGTGGCCGGTGACGAAAGTAACGGAAGAACTATAATTGCGATGGGTGAGGGGAATACCGGCATAGGCAGGCACGGCAATTCCTGAAGTGATCCCCGGCACGATCTCGACGCTAATTCCGGCCGCGATCAGATCGAGCATTTCTTCACCCCCGCGACCGAAAACAAAGGGATCACCCCCCTTGAGACGAACAACCACGGTATTAGTCTGGGCCTTCTCGATCAGTAAAGCGGTGATTTCTTCCTGTACCAGAGAATGACGACCGCGACGCTTACCCCCATGGATTTGTTCGGCCCGGTGGTTAATCATGGCTAGAATCGAGGGGCTGACTAGGGCATCATAGAGGACAACATCGGCATTTTCTAAGAGAACTTTCGCTTTTAAGGTCAACAAACCGGGATCCCCGGGACCCGCACCGACGAGATAGACCTTACCGCAACTTTCTGATTGATTCATAGATACTGGGGAGAAAATTCTTGCTTCGATCGAATGCGCTTGATCCCTACTGTATTGTGACTGGAGCAAAATTTGGTATTTTTAGCTACAGTTACGCGGCGATCATGCGCTTTCTTGATGAAGAATTATGATCTTAACATTACTTAACCCTTAATCTAGCGATCGCTCTGGTCCTAAATCCCGTTTAAGGGGAGTGGAAAGTGGGGGAAAGGGAGCGGGTTTTTAAAGTTGGATTGGGAGTTAATCATACTAAGTATCTAAGCACAATTAATTAATTACACATCTAAGCCACTACTCCGTGAGACTTCTGGTGTGAGGAAACAGTGAACTGAAAACTCAAATCCGATCCCTAATAGCTGTATCCCGTCTCCCGTCTCCTGTCTCGGAGTCTCCTGTCTCGGAGTCTCGACTAGGAAATTAATTTTGCACGACTACTTAAAGGAAATCTCTCAGGATTTTTAATAATTTCTTTGCTTAAATCTACATCTAAATCTGGTCAATAAAAATGATTAGGAAAAGGCTCTTGTATATTTAAAATTTGTCTAATAGGGACATCTTCAAACCAAGGAAAATCTTGATAGGAAAGAAACATTTCTTCATCGTTTGCCAGAATCCATATTCCATGGGAAGAAATATGAGTTACTTCAGCTTGAGAAGTGTTTTGTCCAAGCATTTCTAAGTTCATTTTGTCGTTCCTTAATAATAGTTTCTATCGCTTGAAGTTGTTTTCGAGATAGGTTATGATTACGAGCTAATTCAATTTGTGGTTCCAGCCAAAATTTAGCTTCTCCTTCTGCACAATGAACATTAACGTGCATTCTTGTTTCTTCCCGGGAAAAGAAAAGATAACCTTACTAAGGTATAAATAGCTGTAAATGCACTTAGAAAATAAATCAAATAATAAAATCTTGCAGATTGAATATAAGGGAGCTTATTTTTAAGTACTTCAAGGCGAGTTGATATTTTTACGCTTGAGTATATAAAGACACAAAAGGGAAATAATAGTATTGTTACTCCTGCTATCCGATCTACCCAACCACTTTTAGGGTCAATCAGAAGAGGAGCAATTAAAGTAACATCTATGTAATTACTGGAAGCTTTTAATTGTTGAGTAATTGCTCGACGCAGACGTATTAATCCTTGTAACTGTGCTGTTACAACAACAAAGCCACAAGCAACCCCTACTGGAAAAAGAGCAGTCACTTCAGCAGTTGATATGGGTACTTTGCCCCAGCTAGTTGTAATTTCTGATAAGCGATCTTCTAGTTTAGATTTTTCAGGTTTAGTACATTGAGGATTTTCTCGACAAGCTTCTTGGTTGCCCAAAAGAGTTATGTATGGAAAGAAAATTAGGAAGAAGAAAACAAGTGTGCCGACTAATAGTAGAGCTAACGACAGTCGAAAACGATTAAGTTTTTCCTCATACAATTTCAAAAGCCTATCCAAATAAGCAGTTGTCTCAGTATTACTCATACTAGCTCCCTATATCATCCCCAAGAGCGTGTTAGCCAGATTAGCTTACTGCAAACAATCTCCTTTAAGGAAACTTATCACAGAAGCTTTCCAAAGTTATAGCAAAGATTCTTAGATATGACTGCACTTTGTTACAAAATTTCACTATTATTTCGGGTGCGGTGATTTGTTATGTTTCTTGGTTCACAACTTCTTTAACAATTGGTCATACTCTGCGTGAGAGCCTATCCAAAATCAAACAATTACATTCTTACTCTTGATTCTTCCTAGCGCTCTCCAACCTATACCGACTCTGATTGACCAGATCTGGTCTTCTTGATTGACCTCCTTAAATTCTAAGCTTGGATGACTTGGGTTATCTTTCCATAACTTGTAATTTTTTCTGGCTGTTCTTTTCACTCTTTCTGGTAGCTGTTGAAATAAGCCGATGAAATCTGGATTTAGTTCCGACTTCATAACTCATCAAATCCCATTTCTTCAGTCTGTCCGTTTTCTGAATCCGCAATAGCTTTCTGAGCAAGTTCTTTGAGAATTAAGCTGTCTTGGGGTTTAGATAATGTTTCTTGCCATTTGATTTCATTTTCGATGTCTTCAATAAACTGCGCTGCCAGTTCGTCTTGAATTGCTTCTGGTAGTTCTTGAGCTTTTTGTACGGCTTTACTTAGAAGTGTTGATAACATTTTTTCTCTTCTCTTGAAAATATAACTAGATATTATAGGTCAACTTTCTGTACAAAACTCTCCAGAGTAACAATATGGGTCAACTATCACCAGAAGTTTTCCCTATATCACCCCCAAAAGCTTGTTAGCCAGATTAGCATCTTGCCAAAAACCTTGTTTAACTAAATTCTTGACAAATAGGCTTATTCTAGCGATGATTCCTAGATCTGACCGCACCCCTTGATAAAAAAAATTGATAATTATTCGACCTTTAGCGATCGCTATTGGGGGATAGTTGTTTTTTGTTACAGCAGTATGAAGCAGCCTAACTGATGGCTATATTTCCAGATTATCGCCCGCAGGAAACCAATAATCGCCGATGATAAATTTGTCGTCGCCGTCGGGGGTGAACACGCTATCACCACGGGAGTAGTACAAGCTTACAGACAGGCTTTATCGGAACCTTTTACGGTGGTTCAAATTGATGCCCATGGCGATATGCGTTTTGAGTACGAAGGCTCCACCATAACCACGCCTGTGTGATGCGTCGGGTGTTAGAAATGGGTTTACCGACCTTACCCGTGGGAATTCGGGCTATTTGTCGAGAAGAATGTGATTTGGGATCGAGATATCGCCAGGGATGCGGAGTTATGCTGCTTTCGCCAACACAACTGTGCATACCTCGTAATCGGCAAGCTCACGCTTTAACGGGCGTGGGGCACATTCATCAAGCAGGATTCGCATAGGCTGTCAACATTTCCTTTGCTAATTCAAGGGCTGAGATCGCCTGTTCTCGACTGACACTGGGAAAATGGTCTAGAAATACCTCCAATGAATCACCAGCCTCAAGATAATCAAGTAGGGTTCTCATCGGCACACGAGTTCCTACAAAAACAGGGGTTCCCCCTAGAATGTCGGGATCACTGTGAACAACACGGGATATTAATGCCATAACAAATATATCCAACTGGCTACTAGCTTTTACAGTCATCGAAAATTTTGGGTCTGAAACCCCGTCGTTTCACGACGGCTTTACTGTTAAATACTAGCACATTTACGGAATATATGCTAAAATGTGAGACATGGAAAAAGCCTATTCGTTTCGATTTTACCCCACACCAGAACAAGAGTCGCTAT
>MTBT01000156.1:12301-13294 GCA_002282935.1 Microcystis sp. LSC13-02
TAATTATAATTAACAATTCGATGACGATGAATCTCTAAATAACGACAGAAATTTTCAGCTCGTTCGTTTTTTAAAGGAGAGATTAATGCTATTGTTTCCTCAATTTTGCCCTGCCATAATAAACTTTCTGCTTTTTTCAATCTCTTCACTGAACCGCCGACTTTATGAAGATTTTCTACCAAATGAAACCAGTCAAGTATTTCTCTTTTTTCTCCTGGACAATCCCAGTTTTTCACAATTTTCCAAATACCGGGATGTCCGTCTCCCAAACAGGTAAGGGGGTCAGATAAAGGTTGTTGATTAACCCAATATATTAACGATTCATTCTCTCCAAACCAAGCTTTTCTTAGGAAAGTATCAACACAGATTGCTTTATAATCTTTCCAGATACAAGCCTCTCCCTTAGTTTCGGTTCTTAAGCGCACTTTTCCTCCGTCTAGACTAATTTCTTGAACGGGGTTTCCTGATTCTTCTTCGGCAAATTGGTGGCGATGGACTAATCGTTGTTGAGTCCTAGCCGAGACCTTCATCCCTGTATAAAATTGAATATCTCTGGCGGCATTTTCATAAGAAACATTGGCACTAGCTCTTAAACAACAGCGTTCTAAGTAAGGACTAATTTGGTTATTACGAGGAATATTTAAACGGATTGCTTGTTTTTCTGTCAGGCATAATTCTCCGATGATGCTTTTTATTTTTCTCGGTCTCCCGGCTTGAGTTCCTGTCGTTTTTGTGACAAAAAAAAATCCTAGTTTCGGAGTTATATATTTTAAGGTCTGTTCTCTTATTGTCGTCTCTATTCCCTCTAAAGTTTGGATTTTTTCAGCCTCAGCTTCCTGATGAAGAATCTTGGCTATCGCTTGAATATGTTGGTTAAGTTCTTGTTGTTGCTCTGGAGTCATTTTTGTCTTTTCCCCACTCTTTTCTCTATCCCATACCCAATTGATGCTTTTGTCAAGTAGTTTATTTGTTCTTCAGCTTTGACTTGCTCCC
>MTBT01000157.1 GCA_002282935.1 Microcystis sp. LSC13-02
TCAAGCCGACCCTAGCGCCAAAAGATGACGATGAGATCATTCCAGCCGAAGAACTTGCTGAAAGCCAAGCAGCATGGCAAGATTATTTATCCAGTCGAGATACTGGAATCACTTCAACAGAATTAAAATACAAATTATTTGGAGATAAACTTGGCTGATTATATTCTACTTAGACAAGCAGAGCGCTACTTAGAAAGAATGCCAAAAAATGATCAAATTCGTATTCTTGAAGCTTTGGATACTTTGATTTAGGATTCTACAAAATTAGATATTAAACCCCTTTACGGAAGAGATGAACTAAGATTGCGAGTAGGTAAGTATCGGGTGTTTTTTTTTGAAGATAGAGATAACAATCTATACTTCAACTGGCAGAGCAGATAGAATCAGAAGAATTAAGCCTAAACAGTAGCTCTCTTTCATTGTAGGTAAAAGGGCAAAGGTTTAAGAAAAAATTATCATCTTCCCCTTTCCGACTTCTGCAAGCAGTCTATTAATTACTATTTTCTTCAGGAGGAGAAGGTGATAAAACAGGAGGAGCGATCGGTTCAATTTTATCCTCATTAACTGGGGGATTAATCACCTCTGGAACAGGAGAAGGAGAAGGAGAAGGGGAAGGAGAAGGAAGGGGAGAAACTTGAGGACTTGGCTCCGTTTCAGGAAGGGGAACAGGAATAGGAATTACTTCTTCTGGGGTGGGACTAGGAGTTAATTCTGGAGTCGCTTCTGGACTAGGAATCACCTCTGGGGTAGGAGTCGGGGATGGGGTAGGAGTCGGGGAATAAATGGGAGTCCGTTGACGAGAAGGTCGTCGGATAGGGGGAAAATCTTGGGAGGGAGGAGGAATGATTTCAGGACTAGGAGAAGGTTCGAGAGTTGGTGATGGTTCAATTTCCTCATTTTTGGGTAAAAGAGCCATAAATCCCCGATATCCTAGGGCAAAAGCCCCAATTGTCACCGCAAAAATCAGCAAAATCGACAGCCAAGTATTCTTTTTTTCCCCAAAATTGGGTTGAATAACCATAGTGGGGGAGACGGTTGGTTTTGGGGGTGTAGAGGACTTTAATCGGGGACTATGGGGAGAAACCGCGATAGTCGGTTGGGTGGACAAATCGGGGGAGATTTCTCCCAAAGCTGCCAACATTTCCCTGGCAGTAGCAAACCGATCCCGGGGATGAAAACGGATCGCTCGATCGATTACCATAGCTAAATTAGGATTAACATTTTCTGCCTCCTGTCGCCAGAGAATTTCCCCCGTACGCGAGTCAGTTTCTAGATATTGGGGAGTTTTTCCCGTTAATAAAAAAATCGCCGTTAAGCCTAGGCTGTAAAGGTCACTAGAAAAGACCGGTCTCCCAGCAGCCTGTTCCGAAGCCATATAACCGGGCGTGCCAAGGGCGATCGAATAGGCACTTTTTCCCGTAGGATCGAGTAAGGTGGCGACTGCTTCTTTCATTACCCCAAAATCGATTAAAACGGGCAAATTATCACTATTTCTTAAGATAATATTATCGGGTTTCACATCCCGGTGAATAATGCGGCGACTGTGAATAAAATCAAGAACAGGCAGTAAATTATCTAAAATCGTCCGCACTGCTGAGGAGGATAAATTTCCCTGTCGTTGCTGTTTTTGGGTTAGTGTCTCCCCTTCAATCCATTCCTGCACCAGATAGAAATGATTATCTTGGGCAAAATAACCGTATAAACGGGGTATTTGGCGATTTTGTTCCCCCAATTCCTCTAAAACGCTTGCTTCTTTCTGAAAACGTTCTTTTAACCATTCTGGCATCTCCTCACTTTGAATAGCTGGCTGCAATTTTTTAATCACACAGCGCCGTTGAGAAGGCATATTCGTATCGATAGCGATATAAGTTTCCCCAAATCCCCCCCTAGCAAGGGTACTAACAATTTGGTAGCGATTGTTTAAAAGCACTAGATTCATTACCCTGAGAGTGCAAGCGTGGTCATAAATTGTTCCTAGACTAACATTCTTTTGTTAAGGAAAAAGTCAAGGGAAAAACTAGAGTCAAGTCTAAGGAATCCAGCGACGGATTTTCGTCCAGAAAGCGCCATTATCTTGACTACTCATCTCCTGAAAACTTTGATAACAATCGTAGGCGCGATTAAGATGGGCGGTGATTTCCGTACGGCCAAGGAACGGGGCGAAGGATAGAGAATTTGGGCGATTAATGACCAATCTGCCCCATAACACAGCCGATAAACCGCTTTAACCCGCTCTTTTCCCAACTGTTGACAAGCTTGTAGATGCCATTGACGAAAATCTTTCCGCATCTGCTGATGAGTTCGCAAATCTCGCTGGGCAAATCTGCCATAGGCTATTTTATTGGCCCCGATAGTGTTAAAGTTCCCATTAGCGATCGCTTTTAGATCCCAGTAAAGATGATAAAAAGGATCTTGACCCAAGGCCAGACTTTCCAGAATTTCCTTAGCGTAACCTCTAGCCGGATTTAATTGCAATAATTCCCGTAATTCCCGACAAAACTGCTCCTTTTCAGGCATACTGCGCCATTGCCAATAGTTAATATCTGGTTTTGCCAGAGACTGCTGATAGAAACCGCGCCAGACTTGCGGAACAGTACAAGCGATCGGGGTAGCCAAAGGAGTAGCCAAGGGATAAAATTGACCCTTTAAAGAGCTTTCAGGAGCATCTTCCAGCAAACAAGCAAGATGATAGGTGGGATGACTACGGGGCTTTTTTTGGGGGCTAATAAACCAAAAAGCCGTTAAAATGAGAATGAGGTACAAGAGGAGAGAAAGAATTTGCTCCGCCATCGCAACTTTTAGTTAGTCTGCTGAGTTACTCGAAGAATTATAATTGGTGCTATGGTCGCTGAAAAGTTCTTTGTATCTCAGCTGATTGTCAGGAATCCACAAAACGGGGTGATATGCCGAAAGTTTCCCCATATCCTTACTCTGGTTATTCGGAAAGTTTCTGTATAATTAGTTAAACCTAAAAAATGAGGCAAAATAATGACGGACAAAAATAAGCCAGAAGAAGTTCAAGAGGCAATGATTTCAGTGGGAGTGGGTACGGCGATTGGAGCCAGTGCATCGGCAGTGGTTGGAGGTATGGGACTGGCTGTAGGAGGAACTGCTCTAGGAGTCGGTATGGCTCCAGTAGCAGCGGCAGGAGCAGTTGTCGGCACAGCAGTTTACGGAACCAAGAAAGCAATAGAAGAACAAGACGCAACGGCAATTGGAGCAGCGGCAATTGGTGCGGGTGCTGGAGCCGGTATATCGGCATTGGTTGGAGGTATGGGATTAGCAGTAGGAGGAACGGCGGTTGCAGTTACAATGGCTCCCGTAGCGGCAGTAGGAGCAGTAATTGGTTTGGCTGGGTATGGTATCTCTAAATTATTCACTGAGTAAGAATGGCTAAACGGAAAAGACAGTCCCCCAATGCTGCTCAAAAATTAGTAAGAGGAGCAATTCGGGACTTTATTAATCAGCTTAATGGCATAGTTATTGAGCCGGAGATAAATACTCCTGTAAAGGGGACAGAGGCTTGGTATCGGGACAAACTTGCTAGAGAATTAGGAGGAAAAACCGAGGTTTACATTGATAAGGTAGGTAGAATAGATGTCTTAACTAATACGGAAATAATTGAAGTTAAAAATACAAAAGGCTGGAAATCAGCGATTGGACAAATAAAGAGTTATGGACAGTATTATCCCAAACATAAAATGAGAGTTCACCTATTTGGGAAATTGACTGAAAGTAAACTGGAAACTATTCAGAGAGTATGTAACCTAGAAGGTATAACTCTAACTTGGGAATAGTATGATAGCCGCTCTGGTAGGGTGCGTTCCCTAATGCAAGTCCTACCGTTGCAGCGATCGATTTTAAGGAAACCCAACATCCTTACCTGTTACTATGAAAGGGTATAATAAGCTTACTTTAGATCATCAAGTAAGTAACAAAACCTTAATGGAAAGTCGTATCCATATCCATCCAGATATTTGTAATGGAAGACCTGTTATAGCTGGAACTCGAATTCCGGTGCAAACAGTTATGGAATTTTGGGGAGCAGGGGATTCTATTGAAGAAGTCCTTGAAGAATATCCCTCTCTGAATCGAGAAGATATTTATGCCTGTATGCAATTTGCAGCAAGA
>MTBT01000158.1:0-24271 GCA_002282935.1 Microcystis sp. LSC13-02
CAGGTGCGAAACCCCGCAAGGGAAAGAAGCAGAAACCTAAATCGTGAGGTTTGGGAATCACCGTCCGTTTACGGCGGTGAGGATGTCAATGCTGGAACTCTAACCTATTTTTTAGTTTTTACGTCAGGAGTGAATCGGGATAAGATTAAAATAATGACACAAGTGAGTCAAGCTTTACAGTCTGATGCCAATGGTAATAATCCGAAAAAACTTCTTGTTAATAATGATAATTGGACTATCTCCCTTGATCTTTATGGTCAATTATTGCCAGAAATCACCAAAATAAAGTAATTTCTTTCCATCCCCTTTAATATTTTCTCGATCGAGCGGCTTTTCAGTCCCCAAAATCCTTACAATAGGAGATGAAGATAGCTGAAAAGTTGGAGAATATGAATTATCTCATTGCCGTGTTAGCTGATCGCATACAAGCAGAAGAAGCTGCCGTTGCCCTCGAAAAAGCGGGAATTCCCCAATCTCAAGTGACCATTCTCGGTCGCGGCTATAAAAGTGCCGATGAGTTCGGTTTGATCGATCCCTTCCAACAGGCCAAAAAACGGGCTACTCTCATGGCTTTTTGGCTAATTCCCTTCGGTTTTGCCGGTGGCTACCTTTTTAACCTGATTACGGGATTGCATACCTTTGATTGGGCAGGAGAACCGGGGAATCATATTGTTGGCGGCATTGCTGGGGCGATTGGGGGGGCAATGGGCAGTATTTTCGTCGGTGGTGGCGTGGGTTTATCGTCCGGCAGTGGCGATGCACTTCCCTATCGCAATCGTCTCGGCGCTGGAAAATATATTATTGTCGTGCAGGGTTCCGAAAACTTGAAAAATCAAGCGACTCTTATCCTCCGTCAATTTAACCCCGAAAATCTGCAAGGATACGCCCTAGAACAGTGAACGGTTATCGGGAATAAGTTATCGGTCATTTGATTTTTTCCTAAGAATTTTTGATTAATTACCACAAAACAATGTCACCAAGAGAAGAATTACTAAAGGGTGTCGAGAATCGCGAGGAGATAGCGAAAGTTATTGATAAAGCCGAACAAGCGATCAAGACTTGGGAAGTGACGGTGACAGACTTTCTTTCTCCCGCGGTTTTAGCGGAAGTAGAACGGGTTTTTCAGCGTTTAACCGATGTGTCAATGCAAAAATGGGGCGGTTATCCCCAAGCAGAAAGACAGCGCCTCGGTATTGCTAGAGTTGATCTACCTTTGACAGTAACAGATATTCCCCTATCTGCCCTTGATATTGCCGGTAATTTTCTTTTTGATACCGCTAACCACCGGGATTTTTTAGGGGCGATGTTAGGGACGGGTATCGTCCGGGAAAAAGTCGGCGATATAATCGTTTTAGGTGAGCGAGGAGCGCAGGCGATTGTAGTGCCTGAATTGGCAGATTTTTTATGTGCTAATTTACTACAAGTGCGTTCAGTTCCCGTGAAAACTAGCCCGATTCCTTTGACGGAATTAAAAGTTAGACCACCGCAAAAAAAAGAAATTAATACTGTGGAAGCTTCCTTGCGTTTAGATGCGATCGCCTCGGCGGGTTTTGGCATTTCTCGCAGTAAAATGGCCGAAGCAATTAGCGCTGGGGATGTGCGAGTTAACTGGAAAGATATCAGCCAATCTAGTTATAACGTTAAAACCGGTGATTTGATTTCTTTTCGGGGAAAAGGTCGTCTAGAAGTGGGTGAGGTTACTATGACAAAAAAAGAGCGCTATCGGGTTCATTTAACTAGATTTATTTAGTTTTTTCTGTCTCTAGAATTTGTTATTAGACAGATTAATTGCCATGGCTGAGAATTTCACCGTAATCGTGCAACTGTGTCAAGTTAGTCCCATCGGTAAACTATTACCGGGGGCGCTTTATGTTCATCGAGAGGCATTACATCAACTTGATCCTATCCTCCAGAATTACGAACAAAAAGGAAGAATTAATCAGCATTTATCTGAGGCAACAATAATTAAATTTAGCACCGATAAACCGAAAATATCCTATCTTTTTTATCCCGATTTTGATCGGGAACCTCACCCAGCTTTAACTAAAAGTTTAGTAGTAGATATGGGGACATTAATATTAAGTGAATGGAATTATCAAAATGCCGATAATCCGCCCATTTTACACCGAAAAGAAACTTTTGTTACTAGGGACTATCCCCTTTATCAAGAATTCGATCATCTCACAAAAATCGAGAGTGCTTTAGGACTTTTAAACAGTTCTTATCCCATCGGTACTAAACAGGAATGGCAACGGCTTTTAAGAAAGCATAACCTTGATTTTGCAGGAGATTATTTAGTTTGTAATCTAGAGGGACAAAAGGAAAAATCGATAATAATTGATCGCCACAAAGCCGCTCTTGTTCGCAAAACCCTTTCTCGTCCGACAAGATTAGCATTAGCGGCGGGATTATTCCTTCCTGAAACCACTTTTTTTGATTACGGTTGTGGTTATGGAGGTGATATAGAACGCATAGCCGAACAGGGTTATCAAAGTGAAGGTTGGGATCCTTATTATCGTCCCGATAGTCCTTTAATTGAATCTGATATTGTTAATTTAGGCTATGTAATTAATGTTATTGAATCCGCCGAGGAACGGCAGGAAGCCTTATTAAAAGCTTGGCAACTAACCCGTCAAGTTTTAATTGTTTCAGCACAGATTCTAATTGATGATAGCGAACGGGGTTTAATGGCTTATGAAGATGGAATTATAACCCGTCGTAATACCTTTCAAAAATACTATCAACAGGAAGAACTAAAACAGTATATTGATAGCACTTTGGGGGTTGATTCTATTCCGATAACTTTGGGAGTTTATCTAGTTTTTCGAGAGGAAGAAAAAGCGGAAGCTTTTCGTTTATCCAGATGGCGTTCCCGCGCTACCACTCCTAAAATTAAAACCCATCTCAAATGCTTTGAAGATTACGAAGATCTATTAACTCCCCTGATGGAATTTTACACCCAGCAGGGACGTTTACCCGTCGCGGGTGAATTATTACAAGAGGAAGAAATTAAGGCAGAATTTGGCACTTTTAGACGAGCTTTTCAAGTGATTTTACAAGTAACAGAAGCGGAAGAATGGGAGATAATTGCCGATAAAAGACGCGCCGATCTTTTACTTTATTTAGCTTTAAGTCAATTTAGCCACTGTCCGAAAGTACGGGAATTATCCCCCGCTACCCGTGCCGATTTTAAAGCTTTATTTGGCAGTTATCGCAATGCTTGCGCTTTAGCAGAAGAAGTGTTAATAAGTGCGGGAAATTTGGCAGCGATCGCTCGTACTTGTGAAAATAGTTCTTTAGGCAAACTTTCCCGTTATTCCCTAACTATTCATATTAGCATTCTGGAAAAATTACCGATGTTATTACGCTTATATGAAGGTTGTGCTAGTCAAACTATCGGACGGTTAGAAAATGCTAATGTTATTCGTTTATCCTTTCGTCAACCCAAAATTTCCTATCTTTATTACCCCAATTTTGATACAGAAATCCATCCGATTTTAGCTACTAGCATGGATGTATATTTAGGTTCGGCTGATTTTAGTTTTCGCGATTATCGGGATAGTCCTAATCCGCCAATTCTACACGAAAAAGAGCTTTTAGTAACGGCTGATTATCCTAACTATGATAAATTGCTTCAGTTAACTAAATTAGAAAAGGATTGGGGATTGTTAGAAGATAGAAAAGCGATCGAACGTTTACAGGGTTGGCAAAAATGTTTAGAGGATCATTGTGCTACAATCAAAGGCTATCAGATCCTGTGGCGAAAAGATGCTGATCCCTATAAAGTTAAGATTTTACGAGCTAAAATTCAGACCAGAAGAAATCAAAATAAGTCTTGCTGAGTAATTAAGTCAAATAGACGAGGTAATTAATTTTATGATGACTACGATTCGGTTACAAGGATTAGAAGGTTTCGAGTTAAAAGCTAATGATCCTGAACAAAGAATGTTAATTTCTGGGGTTAATTGGCAACAGTACGAAACCCTCTTAAAACATTTAGAAGATAGTTCGAGTTATCGCATCACTTACTTAGATGGAATGGTAGAAATTATGGCTCCTAGTCGTCGTCATGAAGTTAGCAAAAAAAATATCGGTAGATTGGTAGAAGTTTATTTAGAATATGCTGAAATTGATTTCTGGGGATTAGGTTCCACCACTTTGCGAAAACAGGAAAAAGAAGCGGGAAAAGAACCAGATGAATGTTTTTGTTTATTCACAGAAAAAGAGTTTCCTGATTTGGCGATCGAAATAATTTTAACCAGTGGCAGCCTGAAAGTTTTAGAAGTTTATAAAAGATTGGGAACTCAAGAGGTTTGGTTTTGGCAAGATAATCAGTTAAAAATCTATTCTTTGCAAGAGAATGGCGAATATATTTTAATCCCTAAAAGTGCTTTATTACCGGATTTAAATTTAGAATTATTAGCCGAATATGTCAACCATCCTAATCCCCGTCTTGCTGTCAAAGAATTTCGCTCGCAGTTACCAGAAAATTCCCAGTTATAATAACTATTGTCTTTCCATGAATTCTCAAGTCAAATTTAACCTATCTATCCTAGCAATATTTTTATTTTCTCTGGCGATAAGATTCTGGAATCTCAGTCAATTTAATACTCTTGTTTTCGATGAAGTTTATTATGCTAAATACGGCAATGAATATCTAATCGGTAAAGAATTTTTCCAGTCTCATCCACCGTTAAGTCAATACTTAATTGCTATTAGTATCTGGATTGGTTCCCATTTTCCTGCCGCTCCTGAAACCATTAATAATTTAACTGGTTCCCCGCGCTCAACTTTTAGTTATCGCTGGTTAAATGCTTTCACTGGTTCTTTTATTCCCCTAATTATTGGCGCAATTGCTTATCAATTAACCCAGAGAAAAACTGTATTTTTAATCACAACTTTCCTCGCCAGTTTAGACGGATTATTTCTGGTGGAATCCCGCTATGCTCTCAATAATATTTACTTAATTTTATTCGGTTTGTCTGGACAATTATTTTTTTTATTAGCGCTCCAGAAAAATCAAAAACTCAATTGGCTATTATTATCGGGAGTTTCTTTCGGTTTAGCGGCAAATATCAAATGGAATGGCTTAGGATTTTTACTAGGAATATTTATTTTTATCGGTATTGCTTGGTTAATAAAATTATTTAATCAAGAGCAGTCAAAAGATAATCTTTGGACAAAGGCAACTAACCTGAGATTAGAGTACATTTTTATCGCCTTAATTGTCTTTCCCCTAGTCACCTATAGTTTGCTGTGGATACCGCATCTTCTCGTCAACCATCAATATAATTTTTGGCAAGTACATCAAGAAATTTGGTCATTTCATCAGAAAATAAAAGGTAATCAATCTGATGTCCATCCCTATTGTTCTCCCTGGTATAGTTGGTTAGTAATGGGGCGACCTGTGGCTTATTATTTTGAGAGAGTAGGTGATAAAATTTATGATGTTCACGCTATGGGAAATCCGTTTTTATGGTGGTTTTCTACGGGAGCAATTCTAGTGGTTTTTAGTCGATTATTTAACCGAAAAGAGCGAGTAATTTCCGCCTATCTTATCTGTAACTATATTGCTAATCTGCTGCCCTGGTTAAAAATTAGTCGCTGTACCTTTCTCTATCATTATATGGCTGCCTATAGCTTCACTTTGATTGCCCTAGCTTGGCTCTTAGCCGATGGTTTAGAAAGTTCCAGTCCTATTTATAAAAATTGCTCGCGCTCGCTCATAATTTTGATAATTTTTGCCTTTATCCATTGGCTACCAATTTATTTAGGCATTCCCCTGTCAGTGCGGGATTATTATCTGAGAATGATTTTTCCCAATTGGATTTAGGATGAAATTAGCCCCAAAAACTGATACAATGAAATCATGATAAAAAGCGATCGCATGAGTTATGGGTAAACAAAGAATCTTATCTGGTGTGCAACCAACCGGCAATTTACATTTAGGCAATTATCTCGGTGCGATCCGCAATTGGGTGGAGGGACAAAAAGACTACGATAATTTCTTTTGTGTGGTCGATTTACACGCGATCACCGTTCCCCATAATCCCGCAACTCTTGCGGAGGATACTTTAGCAATTGCCGCTTTATATTTAGCCTGCGGAATTGATTTAGAATATGCGACTATCTTTGTCCAATCCCACGTTAAAGCTCATACAGAATTAACTTGGTTATTGAATTGTATCACCCCTTTAAATTGGTTAACTGATATGATTCAATTTAAAGAAAAGGCGATTAAACAGGGGGAAAATGTTGGCACAGGTTTACTCGATTATCCCGTGCTGATGGCTGCCGATATCCTACTCTACGATGCCGATAAAGTACCCGTGGGAGAAGATCAAAAACAACATTTAGAATTAACTCGCGATATAGCCGTTAGAATTAATCATCTTTTTGGGCAACCGAAACAACCAATTTTAAAACTCCCCGATCCAATGATCCGCAAGGAAGGAGCGCGGGTGATGAGTTTAACCGATGGCCGGAATAAAATGTCTAAATCCGATCCTTCCGAGATGAGTCGGATTAATATTCTCGATAGTCCCGATGTTATTGCCAAGAAAATTAAACGCTGTAAAACCGATCTAGTTAAGGGTTTAACTTTCGATGATCCAGAACGTCCCGAATGCCATAATTTATTAACTCTCTATGGCATTTTATCGGGAAAAAGTCAAGAGGTAGTCGGGGTAGAATGTGCCGATTTAGGTTGGGGACAATTTAAGCCGATGTTAACAGAAGTCATGATAGAATCTCTGAAACCTATTCAGGAAAAATACGCCGAAATTAGAGAGGATAAAGATTATTTAGCCACGGTTTTACGACAAGGTCGTCTCAAAGCAGAAGCGGTGGCCAATCAAACTCTCGATCGAGTTAAAAATGCCATGGGTTATTTACCCCCATTTTAGGGATAATTTTCGGGTGCATCTCCTAATTATCAATCTACTCAGTTGAGATTTTTCAAGGAAAACTCGCTGCTTTATCAGTCAATCTTTAACTCTTGGTGGGGTTCTACCCCCCCATCCAGGGTAAGGGAAGGAGAATGATTACAAAAGTTATTAAATTAAGCACAACTCCAGTGATATTTTGGTAAAATAAGGGCATAATTGAAACTATCAAAATACTTACCTGTCCTTTGAAATTATGGTTGTAGAGTCCCAGGGGAAACAAAAAAAACTATCGTCTAGGGAAGATGAGTCTCGTCCAATTGCCAGCAAGGAACAAAACTCTTATCTAGCAGAGGGAATTGTTGATCATCAATCAACTCAGATTGCTCCTTCCTCCTTGCTACAGCCATTTTCTCCAGAGTTAGAAAAAGATAGAGCCAACAAATTTAATTCTCTTAAAGAAATTCTGGTTAGTCATCTTGGTCAACCTTTTTACTCGGACAACGGCTTTATTCTTTATCAAGGAGATGCCACAGACTTTTTGTCTAAACTATCTCATAGTGACATAAAAATTGACCTCACTGTTACATCACCACCTTATAATATTGGCAAAGAATATGAACGAGTTCTTTCAATCAATGACTATGTTGATTGGTGTGCTAATTGGCTGCAGCAAATTTATCATATTACTCAAGATAACGGTGCTTTTTGGCTAAATGTTGGTTATTTAGAAGTACCAGAAAAGGGATTATGTGTTCCGATTCCCTATCTTCTTTGGGATAAGTCTCCCTTTTATCTTTTACAAGAAATTGTCTGGAAATATGGGGCAGGTGTTTCTACAAAAAATCGTCTTAGTCCTCGCAATGAAAAATGGCTCTTTTATCTAAAAAATTGCCAAGAATATACTTTTAACTTAGATAATATTCGTGACCCTAACGTTAAGTATCCCAATCAAAAGAAAAATGGTAAATATCGTTGTAATCCCCTCGGTAAAAATCCTTCTGATGTGTGGGAAGTTCCTAAAGTCACTACAGGAGAAAAGCGCAGTTCTAAGGAAAGAACCGGACATCCCGCACAATTTCCTTTAGCAATTGTCGAGAGAATTATACAAGCTTCATCTAACCCCGTAGAAATAATTCTTGATCCCTTTGCTGGTTCTTGTTCTACAGGAATAGCGGCCTTGGGATTAGGAAGAATTTTTGTGGGTTTTGAAATTCGACAAGACTATTGCGAGATAGCTGCAGAGAGATTTAAAAGATTTAAAAAAGAAAGAAGCAATACTTATATTCAAGGATCATTATTATAGTATTAAAAACGGATTTGGTATGATTGACTTTTTTAAACTTGTTTTCGCAGTTTCAATCAGGGGAAATGCGATCGCCCATAAAAGGAGCAGACTCCAGCAGTTACCCCAAGACTAAGAATTGTTATCCCCGCCGGAATTCCAAACATCCCCGACTCACTTACTAAAAATATGTTGTACTATTGTGATAAGAGGATTTTTTTCCTTAAAAATTGTCATATTTGAGGTTTTGATTATGCCTTATACAAACGAAGAAGGTGGACGCTTAAATAATTTTGCCGCCGAACCGAAAGTTTATCAAGCGGATCCCCCGACTAAATCGCAACAACGTAATTATCTTTTCTGGGGCGTTGCTGCGATCACACTTGTCGGTGGACTGTTAGCCGTCGCTTTTTACGCATCTCAAGCTGGCTAAAATTTAGTCCCTCGTAGTTGCGATTTAGCCCCTTTCACTCCTCTTTACCGCTAATATCACAACTACTCCCTATTTTAAGGCTTTTGTCCCTGAATTAATGCCACTGCTGACTGAGACTTAGCCGCAGTCCCCTGTTTACCCTGAGATAACGCTAGACGGGCCGCTTCCTCTAAATCAGCGATCGCTTTTTCCCTGTTTCCCAATTTATAATAGGTCAAACCCCGATTGTGGTAAGCTTCGGCAAAATTAGCATTAATTTTCAGACTCTCATTATAGTCCCTTAAAGCCATTTCCTGCTGTCCGGCTCGGTTATAGGCCAGGGCGCGATTATAGAAAATGCGATCCTGTCCTCTAGTTCCCTGTAAACTCAAAGCTTTTGTGTAATCCTCGATCGCTTCTAGGTGTCTTCCCAAGTCATCCTTGGCATTACCGCGATAAATAAAGAAATCAGCAAAATTTCCGTTTAAAGCGAGCGCTTTTGTGCAATCTTCCACCGCTGCCTCGTATTTTTTCGTCAGATAATGCACATAACAACGATTACCGAGAGCATTAACATAATTGGGGTTGATTGTCAAGGCCTGGGTATAATCTGCGATCGCTCGCTCGTACTGGCCGAGAACTAATTCCGCATAGCCGCGATTATAATAAGCATCGGCATCCTTTGGCTCTAATTGTAGAGCCTGAGTAAAATCTGCGCTCGCACCTGAGTAATCCCCTGCGGTTAAACGATCCACACCCCGATTATAAAATTCTACAGCTTTCACGGGGTTAGCGGTAGTTTGAGAGCTTAGGGGAGAGATGGTCAGTAAAAAAGTCGCTATAGCCATAATAATTGTCAATTTTTTCTTAATTTTCATAATCCCTTCACCTAAACAATTCAAGGTAAAATTAAACAGCCCTACTCACAGGTCAAAATATCATGATTAAATCTCTTTTGGCGACTTTCCTCCTCATTACCACCCTCCTCTTAACCAGTTGTGCAACTCCCATCGCTGGACTGCAAGGATATACCAGTGGCAGCCAAGGCTATCAATTTTTATATCCTAAGGGTTGGACGCAGGTGGATGTGAAAAAAGTTGCAGGAGTAGATGTGGTTTTTCATGACCTGATCGAAACTAGCGAAAATTTAAGCGTTATTATCAACCCCGTCCCCGACAATAAAACCTTAACAGATTTAGGGACTCCCTCGGAAGTTGGCTATCGTCTCCTGAAAAATAACAGTCTTAACCCCAATCTCGATAAGGAAGTAGAATTAATTCGCTCAGAATCCCATCAAATCGACGGTCAAGATTATTATATCCTCGAATATCAAGTTAAATTAGCCAACGGCCAAGAACGTCATAATCTGGCCAGCGTCACGGTTAATAATAATAAACTCTATTCTTTTAATCTTTCCACTTCCCAAAAACGTTGGACGCAAATTCAAGAACTCTTTGAAACTATCGTTGATTCTTTCTCGGTTAGTTAAATGTCAGAGGATAGGAAATTTTCAGTAAAATGTAGGGTGCGTTAGACGGCAAAAATTCCTGTTTTGACTTAAAGGTAAAAATCCGTCGTAACGCACCACCTATCATCAACTAGGTAGCTGGTTACAATTAAAGATAAAATACTTACTTAGTCAGTAATCAGTGAAAAGACAGGAGGAAACTTCTATTTAATACTGTCACTTAAAACTCAAATCTAATAACCGATAACTGGTAACCGATAACTGGTAACTGGTAACTGATAACTGATAACTGAATATGAGTAACTCGGAAGAAAATAGACTAGATAGACTGGAATCTCTTGCTGAAACTACCCTAACAGAACTACGGGAGATTAAATCAGGACTACAGGAGATTAAATTAGGACTACAGGAGATTAAATTAGGACTACAGGAAACCAATCAGGGATTAAAAGAAACTAGAGCGATCGCTAATTCTAACGCTAAATCGATCGAAGCGTTAACTAATAGTCTTGCTGAGTCTAAAAAAGAATGGGAAAAAGACAGACGGGGACTTGATCAACTCCTAGGACAATTAACTCGATCAAGGTCAGATTTTTATGAGGTTCAGTCATATTTTTACAATTGATTTGACAATGAAGAAAGACAATACCGCATGGTTGAGATTTTAGATCGTTATTTACCCCCCGAAAATTCTGCCAATTCTTAGCAGAAATAGCTACAAAACCGATAACTGATGGTGGGTTACGGTAAATAGATAAATCAATAATTAAGTCTCATAATTTGTCATTGCCTAACCCACCCTACCTAACTTTTTTCCTTTTTTCTTGAAAACTTATGTCAATTCCCTTGATTCTTGCTTCCGCTTCTCCTGCGCGTAAAAAACTATTACAAATGGTGGGAATCGATCCGATTGTGCGAGTGAGTAACTTTGATGAATCGACAATTAATGCTGATGATACTCTCCATCTTGTCCAAACTTTAGCCCAATGTAAAGCGCAAACGATCGCCCCTAAATTTGATACAGGATTAATTCTTGGTTGCGATTCTGTCTTAGAAGTAGCGGGGGAAGTCTATGGCAAACCCAAGGATAAATCAGAAGCGATCGAGCGTTGGCAAAAAATGCGCGGTCAGGTGGGTACACTCTATACAGGTCATGCTTTAATCGATCGAGTTAATAATCAAACTTTGACTCGTTGTGGGATCACTAAAGTTCACTTTGCCAATATCAGTGATGAAACAATTATTGCCTACGTTGACACCGAAGAACCCCTCAAATGTGCCGGCTGTTTTGCCCTAGAAGGAAAGGGGGGTCTATTCGTGGAAAGATTAGAGGGATGTCACAGTAATGTGATCGGTTTAAGTTTGCCCCTATTTAGGCAGATGTTAACGGATTTTGGCTACCAAATCACTGACTTTTGGTGATCTTTTTGTCGATAATTTCCCCAAATTTATTGGCAAAAAGGCTTGACAAATTCTCAGATTTGCGTTAACCTTTTATTATAATGGGAATCCGTGTCGCCCTGCGAACCCCTCTTTTTTCTATCCGATAGCCCCAAAATTTTTAACCCTTTCCTTTTCACTTTTTCCCGAAAAAACTATGTCTTGCTTGCGCGTGGGAATTGCCGGTCCGGTGGGTTCAGGAAAAACAGCCCTTCTCGATGCCCTGTGTAAAAATTTGCGGGATCAATATCCGATCGCCGTAGTCACCAATGACATTTATACTCAAGAAGATGCCCAATTTTTAGTGAGATCGCAAGCTTTAGCCCCGGAAAGAATTTTAGGAGTAGAAACGGGAGGATGTCCCCATACAGCTATTCGCGAGGATGCCTCAATTAACTTAGTTGCCATTGAACAGTTAGAGAGAAAATTTGCTAACTTAAAGCTAATTTTTCTGGAAAGTGGTGGCGACAATTTAGCGGCAACCTTTAGCCCCGAATTAGTAGATTTAACCATCTATGTAATTGACGTGGCAGCCGGAGATAAAATCCCTCGCAAAGGGGGACCTGGTATCACCAAATCGGATTTATTGGTAATCAATAAAATAGATTTAGCCCCGATGGTGGGGGCAGATTTAGGAGTGATGGATAGAGATGCCAAAAAAATGCGCGGAGATAAACCCTTTATCTTCACCAACTTAAAAACACGGGAAGGATTAGAGCGAGTGATTGCCTTTATTGAAAAGAATTTATAATAAACTATTACTAGGAATAAAAAAGAGAGCGCCAGAAAAATTTAGGTAAAGCTAACATTCTTTTCCAGCGCCAAGGTTCCTGATAAAGTCGGTATAACCACTCTAAATTATTGTCACAGAAAAAGCGAGGGGCGCGGATTTTTGTACCGGACCAGATATCAAAACTACCCCCCACACCTACCCAGATAGCTTGGGGACAGAGATAGCGATGTTCCCTAATCCAATATTCTTGTCGGGGTACTCCCAAACCAACTAAAATTAACCGCGGTTGTTGATCTTTTAACACCTCAATCCAATCGGACATTTCCTCGGAGGATAGATAACCGTGGTTAGTCAGAATACGGATATTAGGTATCTTTTTTTGCCAATTACTTGCCGCTTTTTCAGTAATCCCCGGGTTACCACCAAAAAAAGCAATAGGAAAACTCTCTCCCTGCATTCCTAACTCAGTAATTAAGGATTCTGATAATTCAATACCGGGGCAGCGGGTTTGTTTTTTACCCCTTAATTTTAAGTAAATGACAATCCCCGCGCCGTCGGGAATAACTAAATCTGCTTCCCGAATAACTTGGGCAACTTTAGCATCATTTTCCCCTAACATGGCCATTTCTGCATTAAGAGTGACAACGTGGGAACCAAAACCTTGATAGACGCGATCAATTAACCAACGACTGTAGTTATCGAGAAGATGAACTGGTAAACCGAGAACTGAATATTTAGGGGGAGTTTCTAACATATAAGTCATCTTGATTTAGTTGTCATTTGATCGAGAAATTGGCACAAAATCCACCCCAAAACTAGAACGAGAACCGGGTTTAACTACCACTAATTGCACGGATTGATTGCGATCGCCAGATGGTAAAAATCGCACTGGATTAGTTGCCCCAGGCGCAGAAAAATTACTGCTTCTTAACGCCTGTTGAACTCCCTCTCGGCTAGATTCTGCCTTAATTCCAGCGATTAAAGCCTGGGTAGCGTCATAGGCGGTAGCAGTGCGCCAATTTACGTCTCCTTGCCACAATTGGCGGGAATTATTGACAAAAGGACTATTCGGATTAGCCCCTAAATGCCAAGCGACAGCGACAATCATGCCCAAGGCATTTTTTCCGCCTACATCCAGAGTTTTGGGGCTATAAACGTCATCACCCGCCACAATCGGTAATTTTTGACCATTGATTTGAACCACCTGCAAAGCCTCATCTAGGGTACCACTATCCCCAAGAAGGGCGATTAGATTTGCTCCCTCCTGTTGAGCTTGTTGGAGGCTTTTAGAAGGGGTAAAAGTCAGGGAAGATAGATCAAATTCACTCACCACTTGACCTCCTCCTAATCCTAAAGCGGTGATAAATTCAGATTTTAGGGATTGACTATAATTACTTTGGGAGTTAAAAAATACCACTGCCTTGACGTTAGGAATTTTTTGCAAGCTAGATTCGGCTAATGCCCGTGCCGCCACAAAATCACTGGGAACAGAACGAAAGATATAGTCACCAAAATTGGAGAGTTTAACTGAGGTACTGATGGGGGAAATCATTACTAATCCTGCTTTTTGATAGATAGCAGCTGCGGCTAAAGAGGTATCACTGCTAGTGTGTCCTACTACTCCTAAAATGCTGTTATCAGCCGCTAATTTTTGGGCAATTTGAGCGGCAATTTCGGGATTATCAGCATCATCAGCAATGAGAACTTTTAAAGGAATGCCATTAATTCCTCCAGTTTGATTGATTTGATTTTGAGATTGGGCAACTCCTCGTAAAACTTCTAGGGCGGTGTTGACATTGCTCCCAATTGGCACGGAAACGGCGATAGTATTGGACTTAGCTTGACCAATACGGGCGTTATTTAAGTAGATGAGAGCTTCGGGATCATTTTGATTAGTTTGCAGGGATTTTTCTAGGAGGTAAACTGCTTGCTGAAAGTCGCCTTTTCCGATCGCCTGTATGGCAGCTTGTTTGTCAGAAGAAGCCCCTTCAACTATTAATAAGTTTTCCCCTTGACTAAATTTTGCTTGTGCCGATACCGATTTTTGCTCTGGTGATATTTTATCTATTTCAGAAAGATTGGTTGGGTTATTTTTTCCTTGAAAACGATTGTATAACCACCAACTACCTACCCCAAAAAATATTAGGGTAATCAGCAGGGCTAAAAGGAGGGGAACTGTATCATTTTTCTGGCTCATGGGCTGATCAGCTAAGATTAAATTAATGGTTTAATCGAGATTTATAGTTAATAAAAGTAACATTCTTGGGCTTTTAATAGGCTAATTAAAGTCTGAATTGCACCACTACCAGATATACCCTATAGAATACCTCATTTGGGGTCTGATAGTCAAGACATTGTTTAAATGCGTCTTAGCTTATTAGCGATACTTTACCTTTTTGTTTGGGAATCTTCTAAATGTTTTACTAAAACATTTGAGGATAAAGGACCGTGTAAATGACTCCAGGGTAAAACCTGTTCTAAACGCCATTGCTGATGGACGTAATAATCTAGAGGGGGAATTTGTCCTTTTAGTTCCTTAAAAGCCCGTTTATAACTGCCTAAAGAATCACCGTAACCACGGGTTAATTCTAACAGGGAAGTTAAGCGGCGATCGCCTCTAGATAAAAGGGCTTGAATTACTGACCAATTATAACTCTCTGGTCGAAATTCTATGCCCTGTTTACCTAATTGTTTCTCTAGATATTTTAATCTTTTTTCGGCCATTTTATTAACTCCAAACCACTGAAAAGGAGTATGGGATTTAGGCACAAAGGTGCTGCAACCGAAAGAGATTCGCAATCCAGAGGCGGCTTTTTTTAAGGCTATCAACATTTCCACAGTCGCCGCAATATCTTCGGCTTCTTCTCCCGGTATTCCCACCATACCATAGAGTTTTATCCCTTTTAAACCGCCCGCTTTGGCATTAATGGCAGCTTGGATAATTTCATCATTGGCTAACTTTTTGTTGATAATTTCTCGCAGGCGATCGGAACCACTTTCTACGGCAATAGTAATTGATTTGGTGTCTCTTTGGGATAAAATTCTGGCTAATTTTTCCGTGACTGTATTAGTTCTAACTGAGGCGATCGAGAGTCTAACTCCCTCAAATTGTGGTTGAAAAAGATAATCAAGTAAGGTTTCAAATTCAGGATGTTGACTGACGGAAGCCCCTAATAAACCAAGGCGATCGGTCACTTTTAAACCTTTTTCAATGGCGGGAATTAAAGATTCTAAACTAGCGGTACGAAAGGGTAAAGTTAGATAACTAGCTAAACAAAAACGGCACATTTCTGGACAACTTCGCACCACCTCTACCATATAAATATTCTCCCATGCCGCTTGTTTTGTCACCACCGTAGAAGCAGCAAGAGTGTTACTGCGATAGGTTTGTTTACTAACAAAGGCAGCCACATTATTATCTATGGGTAGAATTGCTGTAATTTCACCTTCAGGACTATCATAATTAACGGTATATAAACTAGGAACATACACCCCCGGAACCTGGGACAAATGACGGAGTTTTGTCGGGCGATCGGCGTTTCTAACCTCTTGATAGGCATTAATAAAATCAGCAATTAAATTTTCACCATCTCCCAATAAAATTACATCAAAAAAAGCGGCAAAAGGTTCGGGATTGGCGGTTAAAACTGGCCCACCTCCGAAAATTATCGCTTGCCGATCTTGCCGTTGATGACTGTGACAAGGAATTTCTAAAGATTCTAACAGCGAGAGGATATTAACATAGTCTAATTCCCAAGAAAAGGAAAAGCCGACTAATTCGGGATAACGGGGTAAAGATTCTTGAAAATCCGTAAATAAACGACTAACTTGTATATCTGATCGCAGGGCTAAAGTTGCCCAAACAATTTGATAACCTAAACTGGTTATACCCAGGGAATACTGATTAGGGAAAGCAAAAATAGTTCTCAGGGCATCACTGTTAGGTATTGCGGGAGTAAAGAGTAGTTTTTCGTCTTGTAAGATGGTCATTTCAGTTATCAGTTATTAGTTATCAGTTATCAGTTATCAGGTATCAGAACGTAGGTTGGGTTGAAGCATGAAACCCAACGCCCGCTCATGTTACGAAGTGCGCTAACCCATCCTACAAATAATTGTGCCTCCCTACTTATAAGTTTAATTTAAATCCGGAGGTGAAGGAGGGGAAAATATCTCAATATACAGTTCTATGAACATATCTAAGGTTATGATCCTGGGGATTCGGTGGTCAGGAACAAATTCAAGTTATACTTCCTCCCTAGGGATAGCTATTGTATTTACAGGAGATTTTCTCTTATATCCTAGCAGCTTAACTAGGTGTCGATTTTATTCCTGAGCGCCGCTTTCAAGCAACTCTTTATCTCCTTCACCCCAGCCGGAACGAAATCTATGAATAACCCGGAAGAATACGTTATAATCATGACAAAAATCCTAGATTTAACCATTCCCGATCGCTATTTAAATTCTGTGGTTGAAAACTGGCAACGCTTGCAAGAAATCGCCAGTTTAGTGACAGAATTTCCCTTAGAGGATGACGGGGAAAGCGCCCTCAGCTTTGAACCATGACTATTTCTGTGAGCAATTTAGCTCGATCGAGCCAAAATCGTCAAACTAGCGCCTTAGAAGTTATTAGCCAGACTTTGGCGGCGATAGAGGCGAAAAATCCCCATTTAAATTGCTTTACCGACATTTTACACCCCAGAGCGCTCGCTCAAGCCCAAAAAATTGATCTAGCGATCGCCAATGGGGAACCCGTCGGTGTCTTAGCGGGAGTCCCCTTCGCCGTCAAAAATCTCTTTGATATCGAGGGAATCATCACTTTAGCAGGTTCCAAAATCAATCGGGATAATCCCCCAGCAAGACAGGATGCGATCGCTATTCAAACCCTAGAAGCAGCCGGGGCGGTTTTGGTGGGGGCGACCAATATGGATGAGTACGCCTACGGTTTTGTCACCGAAAATGCCCATTATGGAGCAACTCCCAACCCCCGCGATCCTAGTCGCGTGTCGGGGGGATCCTCCGGTGGTTCCGCCGCCGCCGTTGCCGCTAATTTAGTGCCTCTCGCCCTCGGTTCCGACACTAATGGTTCGGTGAGGGTTCCCGCCGCTTGCTGTGGCGTGGTGGGGCTAAAACCCACCTTTGGGCGCGTATCCCGTCAGGGCTTATTTTTGTTCGTTAGTAGTTTGGATCATCTGGGATTTTTTAGCGGCAATGTGGCGGATATGGCGGCTATTTGGAGTCTTTTTGCCAAAAATAACCTTAAAGCCCCTTTACATGGCTTAGAGGGCGTAAAAATAGCCCTTGCCGACGATTATTTTCAGCAGGGAGCCGAACCAGAAGTAATCGAGGCGGTGACAGCGATCGCCGAACGTTTAGGAGTTACCAAAAAAATCACCATTCCCGAAACCGCCCGCGCCAGAGCAGCCGCCTATATAATTACCGCTTCCGAGGGCGCAAATTGGCATTTACCGCGTTTACAGACCAGATTAGAGGATTTTGACCCCGCAACCCGGGATCGCTTCTTGGCAGGGGCATTAATTCCCTCTAGCTGGTATTTACAGGCTCAACGTTTTCGCCGTTGGTATCGCGATCGTCTGCGAGAGATTTTCACCGAAGTCGATATTATCCTCACCCCGACGATTCCCTGTATTGCGCCACCGTTAGGAGTAGAAAAAATGATTATTGACGGGCAAGAGCTATTAATTCGCCCTAATTTAGGCAGATTCACCCAACCTTTTTCTTTTATCGGTTTACCTGCCCTTTCTTTGCCGATTAAACGTCCATCCCAGCTACCTTTAGGTTTGCAAATCATCGCTGCCCCCGATCGCGAAGACTTAATCCTAAGCGTAGCCAAGGTTTTAGAGGAAATGCTAATCTAAGCATCAGCTTCAATCACATCTAACCAAGCGGCGGCCGATCGCTCCCAAGTGTCAGTTAGGGCAATTTGACCACATCTTGCGCGCTCTTGGGCTAAAAGCTGGGGATTTTTCAGTAATTCGACAATTTTCCAGGCTATAGCTTCCTGAGTAGCGGGATCGGTTACTTCCCCCGGCACTTTCACACAGTAGTCTTTTTCTCGAAAAACGGCAAAATCCGTCACCACTGGCAGACAGCCCACCACTGCCGACTCGCGCACAGAAATACAATCGATCTCACGATAGGTGCAACCGTAGTAATGAATAGCAGAGCGCGCTTTTTCCTCGATTAGTTGACGATAACCCATCATTCCGCGATCAACTACCCCCGGACTAGCTTTAATCAAAGCGATTAAATTATCGCGCCATTCCCTGCGATCGCCAATGCCATCCCGTTTAGTAAAACCATAGTAGAGATGTAACTCGGCCGCGGGAATTTCCGCCTTGATAATCGGCCAGCCATGCTTTAACATCGACTCTAGGCCGCGATAATAACGAGAGGCATAGACTAGACGATAGGGAAGATAGTCACTTTCCGGCACTGTCTCACTTACAGCCAAAAGGGAAGTATCGATACCATTAGGAACAATCGGACATTGATGATCGGCACAGAAATCCAGTAAATCCCGTTGATATTGGCTTTTACAGAAAATTTTGTCATATCTAGCCAAAATTTCCGGGGTATAGGAGTCTGCCGGCACTTTAATATCTTGCCAATCAAAAAAAATTCGTTCTGCCTTGGTACCCGGACGGCAATAGGTGGGATGACGAGAGATCACCAATGTCTCAAAGTGATCCTGCCAATTCATGTGGTAATAATTAACATAGCGAATACCGTCCTGTTCCCCTTCCATACCCTCACAATTGCCGAAAATCGTCACTTTATAGCCGCGTTTCGTCCATTCCTGCGCTAAAAAAGCCACCGATGCCTGTGTGCCACTGGCCCCCCGTTGCCAAATTTCCGCCGGAAGCATGGGACGATATTTTTCTGTGTAAATAACGATCGATTTTTTCGGCCAACGACGGGCGCTCAAACGCTGTTTAATTTGAAATAGGGAAGGTGCGCTGGCCCGTAGCCATTGTTTGAGATTAGATTGTAGGGATGGAGTAGCTTGTGACACTCTTTTTCTCCAAGATCGAGGAAAAATAGGGGCGATGGGTGATAGAGTCTTAGTTTCTCGAATTTAACTCGATTTCTCGACTCAGTAGAACAATTCGAGCCTATCATATAATGGGTTCAAGTCAAAAATCAATCTTTTTATTGCCAGCTATCGACAAGGAAATCTATGAAAATTGTCATCCCGATCGTGTTTTATCGCAAAGGAGGAGTAGAAAGAGTCATTATCTCTTTAATACCTAGCTTATTAGAATACGTCGAACAAATTATTATCGTCCTTCCTCGTAATGATATTGAATATTTTAAGTCTTTAATGCCTGATTCCGATAAACTTATCTATGAGGATTTTGCTTTTTACCCCCAGAGTTTTGAGACAAAACTAATCTATTTTTATGGTCTTCTAGCGAATTTTTACAAAACCCTAAGACTGAATTCTCTTCATCGTCTTTTCTCTCGTAGAATTGAACTTTTACGCATCGAAGCAAGAATTAATCAGATTATCAAGCGTTACCAAGCTGATCACTGTTTGTATGGGATGACTAATCGGATTTCTCCCCCCAATGTCAAGGTTACTTTAAGTGGCATTATTTATGATGTCTTTTGGCAATTTGCTCCCTTAACTTACTCAGAATCCTATCAAGAACCCTACAATGAAGTCTTAAAAGAATGGTTAGATAAGGCCGATCTACTGTTCACAATTTCCCAAAAAACTAAAGACGATGTTTTAAAGGTTTTTCCCAATGCTACCTATGCTAGTAAATTAAAAGCTGTACCCTTAGCAGGATTTATCGAGCAGTCTAATCCCAAGAGTGATTTAGTCAAAAGTGAGCTAGTTACTTTTTATTTTCCCTCCTCCTTTGGTATCTACAAAGATCATCTGACTTTGCTCAAAGCAGCCATTAAACTAGCGAAACAAGGTTTAAAATTTCAAATAGTTTTCATCGGTAAAGAAACCGATAATCTAGTTAGTGGAAATCTGCAATTATCTCAACAATCCAAAACTCAAGAATACCAAGATTATCTCAAAGAATGTACCCGAGTTTATCGGGAAAATCAAGAAATTTTCGAGAGTCATATCAAGGGATTAGGTTATCAAGACTATGAAACATTGCAATTTTATTATCAAACCTGTTCCTGTGTGGTATTTCCCTCAAAATACGAAGGTTTTGGATTAGCAATAGCGGAAGCCATTTTACAAGGTATTCCCGTTATCGCTTCCGATTTAGAAGTGTTTCAAGAACAGGTAGAATTATATAATTGTCCCGAAAGAGTGCAATTCTATACTAGGGGAGATGCGGAGAGTTTAGCCAACTGTTTAGAACAATTTATCCTCAATCCAATTCCTCGCTTGTTACCCGAAGATATCCCCAATAAAATTAATCTCTGGACTTGGGAAGATGTGGCGAAAAAATATGTAGAACTACTGAAAGAAAATGCAGGTTACTGATCTCTATATCTACCCGATTAAATCCTGTCGAGGTATTCAATTATCCCAAGCTGAAGTGACTCCTAAAGGTTTACTCTGGGATCGGGAAATGATGTTAGTGGATGGCAAGGGTAAATTTATCACTCAAAGGGAATATCCGCAATTAGCCACGGTTTCTGTAACGATTACCGAAGATAATTTTTCTCTAAAAACATCTCAAGACTGCCTGACTTTTCAGCCTAATTTCACAGGAGAAAAAAGAGCGGTTCAAATCTGGGAATCTCAAACTATAGCCATAGATCAAGGGGATGAAATCGCCGAATGGTTCGAGAAAATTCTGGACATTCCTTGTCGTTTATTGCGACAATCTCCCGATTACCTGCGTCCTGCGAATCCTCAGTATGCGGGGAACGATCATACTCCCGTCAGCTTTGCCGATGGTTATCCAATTTTATTAACTAATACTGCCTCTTTAGAGGATTTAAATAAGCGCTTACTTGAACCCGTGCCGATGAATCGTTTTCGGCCTAATATTGTTATTAGTAGCGATCGAGCTTTTAGCGAAAGTAGTTGGCAAAAGATCACAATTGCTGAGATCACCTATGCTCTGGTTAAACCCTGTAGTCGCTGTATTATCACCACCACCGATCAAGAAACAGGTATGAGAAATTCTCAGATGGAACCCCTAAAAACCTTAAGAACTTTTCGCAGTTTCCCCGGGGGAATTATGTTCGGAGAAAATGTCATCCCCGAAAAGACAGGTACAATTAAAGTCGGCGATCCTATTAGCGTAATCTAGAGATATAGAGATATGGGGGAATGGGGAAGTGGGGGTTATCAGTTATCAGTTATCAGTTATCAGTTATCAGTGAACAGATGTGAGCTTTCAGTTCACTGATTAAGTACCTAAGCAAAATTAATTACACATATCTAACCCCGCTCTTGCCTGTTGCCTTTTGCCTCTTGCCTATCTTCACTAGGAAATTAATTTTGCACGACTACTTACTGTTCACTGTTCACAGCAAAAAACTCCCCACTCCCCACTGATAACTGTGCGGGCATCAAGGTTAAGATAAATAACCATAAGAACAATACTTGACTAGAGACACTGAAACCATGCCCCTTGATACCGCATCGATTTTAGAAGTATTACGTCCCGTTCAAGATCCGGAACTGCAAAAAAGCCTAGTGGAATTGAACATGATCCGCAATGTGGCGATCGATGGCGGAAAAGTTAGCTTTACCCTAGTTTTGACCACTCCTGCCTGTCCTTTGCGCGAATTTATCGTTGAAGACTGCCAAAAAGCCGTTAAACAGCTGCCCGGTGTGGAAAGTGTTGCCGTGGATGTAACTGCCGAAACCCCGCAACAAAAAGCTTTACCGGATCGCCAAGGTGTGGAGGGGGTTAAAAATATTATCGCCGTTTCCAGTGGTAAGGGCGGTGTGGGAAAAAGTACCGTGGCTGTGAATATCGCCGTCGCCTTGGCTCATTTAGGGGCAAAAGTGGGGCTATTAGACGCGGACATCTACGGCCCCAACGCCCCGACAATGTTGGGCTTAAATGACGCACAAGTGAGCGTACAGGGCGCAAATGGCGAGATATTGGAACCCGCTTTCAACCATGGCATCAAAATGGTTTCCATGGGCTTTTTGATCAACCCCGATCAACCGGTAATCTGGCGCGGTCCGATGTTAAACGGCATTATCCGTCAGTTTCTCTATCAGGTCAATTGGGGCGATTTAGACTATTTAATCGTCGATATGCCTCCCGGTACTGGGGATGCACAATTAACTTTAATTCAATCGGTCCCCCTAGCGGGTGCGGTGATTGTCACCACTCCCCAGACGGTTTCTTTAATTGATGCGCGCCGGGGTTTAAAAATGTTCCAACAGCTAGGGGCGCGGGTTTTGGGTATTGTGGAAAATATGAGTTATTTTATCCCTCCCGATCAGCCCGATCGCTCCTATGATCTATTTGGTTCCGGTGGTGGGGAAAAAACCTCGCAAGAATTGGGCATTCCTTTACTGGGATGTGTGCCTCTGGAGATATCCCTACGGGAGGGCGGTGATACTGGTGTACCAGTGGTTGTGGGGCAACCGGAATCGGCCTCAGCTAAAGCCCTGATAGCGATCGCTCGTCAGGTGGCGGCGAAAGTATCCGTAGCAGCCTATAGTTAATAAATGTGGGGAGAGAAATGGTGAGAAGACAGTCCCTTATTAGTAGGAAACTAAGGGGTTTTAACGAGCAGTTTAGCTTCATTTTCCGGGATATAGCCCAAATTGATTGGCTTTTGTTCGTTTTGGTGACGGGTTTAACCGTTTTCGGTGGTTTAATGATTCGTAGTGCCGAAAGGAACACCACCGCTCTCGACTGGTGGCAACACTGGTTATTCGGTGCTGGGGGAGTGGCGATCGCTGTATTTCTGTCCCGTTGTCGTTACGAAAGTCTGCTGAAATGGCACTGGTTAACCTATCTTGTCACCAATCTCTCCCTAATTGCGGTAATTGTCCTAGGGGTGACGGCGAATGGGGCGCAAAGTTGGATTAATATCGGCAGTTTTAACGTGCAACCGTCGGAATTTGCCAAGGTAGGTTTAATTATCACCCTGGCAGCCCTCCTACATCATCGTCCCGCCGATAATCTTTTTGCGATCGCTCGTGTCTTTGCCGTCACTGCCGTACCCTGGGTGTTAATTATGGCGCAGCCGGACTTGGGGACAGGATTAGTCTTTGGAGCAATTACCCTAGGCATGATTTACTGGGCTAATGCCAAACTCCCTTGGATGATTATCCTGTTATCTCCCCTCGCATCGGTTTTTCTGTTTAATTTACTTTTTCCTGCTTGGATTGTTTTAGCAATTATCATCGCTGTCCTTGCTTGGTTTACCCTCCCCTACCGTTTTTTATCTA
This sequence comes from Microcystis sp. LSC13-02, assembly GCA_002282935.1. GTDB lineage: Bacteria > Cyanobacteriota > Cyanobacteriia > Cyanobacteriales > Microcystaceae > Microcystis. The sequence goes on from MTBT01000158.1 coordinate 23,588, forward strand.
CTTTCATCGTGGTGGCAACTAATCTGGCAGTGGGTAAATTAGGCGAGGTTTTTTGGGGTTTATTAAAAGAATATCAAAAAGATCGTTTAACCCTATTTCTTGACCCAGAAAAGAATCCTTTGGGGGGAGGTTATCAATTAATTCAATCCCGCATTGCCATCGGATCCGGAGAATTATTAGGACGGGGATTACACCAAGGCACCCAAACCCAATTAAATTTTATTCCCGAACAACACACCGATTTTATCTTCACCGTAGTCGGGGAAGAATTCGGTTTTGTCGGCAGTATTTTGGTTTTAATAGCTTTCTGGTTAATCTGTTGGCGTTTGTTAGTCATTGCTAATACTGCTAAAGAAAACTTTGGTTCTTTAATAGCGATCGGTGTTCTCTCAATGATCGCTTTTCAGGCAATTCTTAATATTAGCATGACCGTGGGATTAGCCCCGATTACAGGGATTCCTTTACCCTGGTTAAGTTATGGACGTTCATCTTTATTAACCAATTTTATTGCCTTGGGTTTAGTGGAATCCGTGGCTAATTATCGCCCCCGTAAGCGTTTGTACTAAGTAGGGTCTGCTGAAAAAGTTTTTCGGTGGGGGTTGGGGGATGGGGGATGGGTTTTACCGATTTTCAGGTGGTCAACTACCTAATTTTCAGGGAAAAAGTACCTGAATTTTCCCCCTG
>MTBT01000158.1:24299-28819 GCA_002282935.1 Microcystis sp. LSC13-02
AGGTTCAGTTTTTAGCTTGGTTATCGCTTTTTCCATTGTAGCTTAAAGCCGTCGTAAAACGACGGGGTTTTAACCCAAATTTTCGATAATCTTCAAAAATGTTGCTGTACAAGGATCGACTTAAGACTTTTGCAAGAGGTCTAATTTCGCCGAAAAAATGGGTCATTTTTGCAAAACTTTACAAGGCTGCACCTGGTGACACGAACCTTCTGTTTACGCCGACACTTAGGTTGGTAGCCCATTTTGTTGTAGATCAGGTTTGTTCAGAACGCGAAGGCATTGACCAACTCTTGATTTTACCCAAAGTGACGGGCATCTGAAGCACTACATCCAGGGTAAATAGAAAAACCTTGCGTCCCCGACTACTCCTTTCTGGGTCAGAGAACTCTAGCTTGATATCCCAACAGTCACTGTTTCGCCGACAGAAGGGGCTTTTTTCGACTTCTATAGTGTCGAGTTGACGACGCTCGGCGATCGCTTTCGCAAAGACGGAAGCTGCTTGGAAGATGTTGGTGGCGGCGAAGTTGAGGGCGCGATCGCGCGAAGTCTGACCCACATTGCGTAGATCATTGTAGACTCGGTTGAGGAACGAAGTCAGAGCTTGTTGGATGAGGGGTGCTTGGGCTTCGTCCACCTGACGAGAGATCGCCACCATCGCCGCGTTGACCAGGGTATTCACTTTCCAGCCGTACATTCCTCGGAGGTCATGTACCTTGACGACTGGCACAACCTGACCAGAGAATAGTTCAACTGTGCGGTTAGTTTGTCGGGCGGGGATGCTAATTCGTTCTACAAATTCATCACTGCTTTCTGGCTCGAGTTGACCCGCCAACATCAGCACAAACATCTCGTAGATCTGGTCTGAAAACGCTCCTGTTGGCTCTAGGACATAGATCGTGTCTCCATCCAGGCTCAACGTCCAGATCAACGAACGGCTTTCGTCTGGGTTGCGATCGAGGTGTTCAACCATCTGACGGGGATTGTAGGGGTCTGGCGGAACCAAGATGCTGTCCATTTCTACCGGAGCCATCCGTTCTTTGAAGGTATCAACACAGGTTTCATCGCCAAAGTCATAGCTCAAGGTTCCCAGAGCATAAACATGGCCCGAAAAAGCGGTACTAGCCTCCACCGTAGCCGGGTCAGCCGACGCAGTTACCGCTACTTCGGCCGCCATTGGCGTAGCCGATTGCATTGTCATAGTAGAGTCTCCAACCGAACTTGCTGCGATCGCAGTAATCCCAGCAGGAATACTCGACGTATCCCCTGCGATCGCCGTGCCATAGCCAGCCCATTCTGTGCGGGTCACTTGGTCGCCTGCAAAGGAAATGGTAACAGAAGGTTGTCCAAACAGCACCTTCATCGCCCCAGGGATATTCACAAAGCCGCGTAGACAGCGTTCTGGTTCTTCTACAACGTTTGGGTCACAGGGAATAGCAGTATTCAGCAGTGTGGTTCGGACGGCTTCAGCATCAACGGTTTTACCTTGTTGCACTTGCAAACTCATTAACAGCGCAGCAATTCCGGTCACGATGGGGGCTGATCCACTGGTTCCGGTTCTGACTCTGGGTTTCTCGGTGGCTAGTTGCGCTCCCCAAATGTCGTCACCGGGAGCCATAATCCCCTCTTCGGTGTAGTTGCCACCCCAGTTACTATAGTGGGCAGGTGGATGACCCAGATCCATTGCTCCCACAGGGAGGGCTCCTGGCAGGACACCAGGCAGACACCAATATTCACCCAAACCATTACCCGCAGGCGCGACGACCAGAATGTTGTTATCCAAGCACTTCTGTACGGCTTGGGCAAACAGCTCTTCCCCTTCGCCGGTTTGGGTGGGGCGGCAGATTCCACAGTGAATGATATTTGCCCCCAACTTTAGGGCTAGGTCAAAGGCACGAGCTAGGTTTAAGGGAGAGATAAATTCTTCTGCAATCCCCCTGCTGTTAAGCGGCAGATTGATCAGGCGACAGTTGGGAGCAATACCAGCAGCAGGGGTATTCTCTTGACCCACAATGATGCTGGTGACGTGGCAAGTATGGTCATCAACTTTAAGACGGCCTATAAGCGGTTCCGAAAAAGCCTCTTTGAGTGCTGCTTCTTTTTCCTGTTTCGGGCGATCGCTATCCTCAATGGCTCGGAAGGTCGCGTACTCTTCTGCGGAAATCGGCTCTGGACCATCCTCCCAGTAAGGAAAGACTTTAGAAATTTCGGCACTCTGGAAACAGGACAGGGAGTGGTCGGGGTTGCCCTCAATCACCACAATAGTGATACGGGGATCGCCTAGGGTTTGGTTGCGTAGGTGGGCGAGTCCAGGGATGCGATCGTCGAGGACGTGGGGATGGAGCGTCAACGAGAGTGGGGTTGCTGAACTCTCAACCCCACTGGCTGAAATAGCCGCAGATTCAGTTTCATTCACTACAACATCCGATTCCACTTCACTCTCGGAAGCCTCTGACTCCATGACTTCAGTCGTCGTCTGGGATACAGATTCAGCCTCACTCACCGAAACCGCTGCCTCTGTTGTCTCCACCGATTCTGTAGGTTGGGTTGAGGAACGAAACCCAACATCTAGTTCAGATGTAGGTTGAGTTGAGGAACGAAACCCAACATCAGCAGGCTCAGGTTCCGCCTCACTCCTATCCAACTCAACCGCGCTCACCGAGACTGCTACCTCCGCAGACTCATCCGAGGGCTCAACGTCTTCAACTGACTCAACTCCACTCGCTTGCACATCCCGGTTCGGCAGTGACCCCAACATGAACTCACCTACCGCCGACTCTTCCACATAGTCCAGACCTGCTGCTTGTCCAAAACCATCGCTATCTCCAGCCCCCCACGCGCAGGGAGCCAGACCCATATTCGTCGCCACTAGATAAAGATTTTGCTGCAACACTCCGACGTGTTTTAGCACTAACGCATAAGCTACAGAGCGATACTTGCGGAACAGCCGTCCAAACCGTGCTGTAATCACGATCAGGACTTGTGGTTTTCCCCAGCCGGGTACGCTGTTTAAAAAGTCATAGCCTGACACAGCAAGAATATCGCTTTCTGCCCCAACAATGTGCTCTAGTTGATGGTTCAAGGGGTCATAGTGATACAATCCTGTGTCCAATCCTTGACAACGCCGCACTACTGGATAAATTTCCAGCTCATACATCACTCCGCCGTTAGGATACGGCCGACTGCCCAACTCGCCATAGTCAATGTCCGCGTCAAAACCGAGAATTGCCCGCCAATTTTCACCAAAATACTCCTCCACTTGACGAATGTCTTTGACACGGGCAGTACGATAAAGCAGTTCACTGAGTTGTTCTATGGTGATTGGATGTGCCTCGTCGTATTCTCGAATCGATTTCCGCGCTTCGATCGCGGCTGTTAACGTAGCATCGTTACTCATCAACGCCACCAAGTTCGGACGCGGCAGCGGTACAATCTGGTCGCTCATGGGTGATTTCACCACCGGAAAATCAGACCACTGCTCGATGTTAATATCCTGTGTCGGATAGTCATGGCGACCCAAGCGGCTGCGGAACAGCAGGTTATGAAAGTCCCAAAGCTGGAGCGAGGGGGGTTCAGGGTCAGCCGTCAGAAATCCCGCTGCCCACAGCAGGTTGAGGAACTGATAAGCGGTTTCTGGTCCCAGGTAGGGCGGTGGCGTTAGTGTCGCTAAGGGTTGGGGCTGGGCGAGTTGAGCCAGCAGCGCACTTGCCCGCCAGTCGAGGAGTTTAATCCGAAACTTTGAGAGGGGGGACTCCAGCACCATAGTGCCGTCGTAGGAATGCTGATAGGCAAAGCGGGAGAGGCCCAGACGGGTTTGTGTCCAGTAGGGTTCGGTCAAATTCAACTCGGCAGAGTCCACCATCGGGATCGCCACTGCCAGCGGCAACACAGCGTAACTTAACCAACCTCGCTCATCCAATTGTTGTAGCATCCGCCCGAACTGTTCCCCGGCTGCCCGACCATCGAGTTCGGCTAACCCTTGCACCAGTGAGTCGGGGGTGGTGTTGCCTGCCTTGAGACGATCGAGAGCAATACCGATTCCCGGCGTTGTGGCCAGGGTTAGCAAAGCAGTCGGATCTGATTCTGCCGAGTGCAGGGTGTAGTGGTCTTCGGTGCTTTTGATTTGGATATCGGGGTTGAGGAAAACAGCGAAGGGGTGATTGGTCATGGCGATCGATAATGGGAAACGATGATTGGGCAAGTAAGTTTATGACAGCAGCGAGCGGTGAAGCGATCGGGAGCGGTATTTTGAGCGATCGCCTTCAACGTTGCAAGTAGGCTCAACACCACAGGGACCTTCTATTGCAAGAACAGCTTCTTCAAAGAGAGGGATCGGAAAACTAGGTTCTACATCGAAAGCATCTCGATGAGTTCGCATGAACCGAAGGCGCTGCTCTCGTAGATAATCATGTGAAAACACAGAAGTTATCGTCTTGACATCCTCGCCGCCGTAAAACGGACGGCGATTCCTCACCACGCCACCTTTTTAGAATGGTCGCTGAATGGGGTTGACGCGACCCGGG
>MTBT01000159.1 GCA_002282935.1 Microcystis sp. LSC13-02
ACATTTTAGCATATATTTGGTAAATGCGCTAGTATTTAACGGTAAAGCCGTCGTAGAACGACGGGGTTTCAGACCCAAAATTTTCGATGACCCTAGATATTATCCCCGAAGGCGAAGAACGCAAAGTGGAAGCTGTCAGTAGTGCCGCCATTGATGGTGCGCCGATCGCCTATATTGTCGTCTTAGCGGCCATTGTCACTACCCTTTCTTTTATTCCCTTCTCCATTGTCCTCGCTTCCGGCGGTAGTATGCCCCTCAGTCAAGCGGTTTTTCCCCTCTTGGGTTGGTTACTCGGCCCGATCGCTGGAGCGATCGCTAGTGGCATTGGGTCCTTAATTGGGGCTTTCCTTGCCCCCTACACGGCAGGAATTCCCGCTATTTCGGTCTTTGGGGCAATTATATCCAGTTTTGTGGCGGGAACGATGGTTTTAGGCAAAAAACGCCGTTATTGGTGGTTAGGATTAACGTTAATTTTTCTGATTCCCCTGTTTATCTACGCTAACCGGGCGATCGGACTGAACGGCATTTCGCCACGAATCTTTATCGCTGGGGCTTTCGTCGATTGGTCAGCTTTGGTATTATTTATCCTACCAACCCGGACTCTTTTTACCCATTGGATCAAAGGTAGCAATTTGGCCCTAGTAGCGGCGGGAATTTTTGGCGGGACTTGGACCGCCAGCGGCCTCTCCCATTTAGGGGCCGTCGCCATTACCTACTCGATTTTTAACTGGCCCGAAGAAGTCTGGATCGCTTTAATTCCGATCATTCCTGTAGAAAATCTGATTCGTTCCCTCGTCGGTATGGTGATCGGTTGTGGTGTGATTGCCGGTTTACGGGCGATCGGTCTGGTTAAATCAAGAGAGGCGATCTACTAAGTAGGAAGTTTTCCTTTTGGGGGGTCGGGTGTCGGGACGGACGCAAAGGCAAGAATTGCCCCGTTGCGTCCAACCCCGCAGGAAAAAAAGAGGACTAGCGTTTTAGCCAACTCATCATCGCTCGTAGATCTTGGCCGACTTCTTCGATCGAATGTTCTGCCTCTTGACGACGCATAGCGGTGAACCCCGGTTTACCTGCTTGATTTTCGAGGACAAACTCTCTGGCGAATTGTCCCGATTGAATTTCCCCGAGGATTTTCCGCATTTCGGCCTTAGTCGCTTCCGTCACCACCCGCGGACCGCGAGTGTAGTCACCGTACTCGGCTGTATTGGAAATACTATCGCGCATTTTGGCTAAACCGCCCTCGACGATCAGATCGACGATCAGTTTTACCTCGTGTAAACACTCAAAATAGGCTAATTCGGGCTGATAACCAGCTTCCACGAGGGTTTCAAAGCCAGCTTTAATTAAAGCACTTAAACCGCCGCATAATACTGCCTGTTCGCCAAAAAGGTCGGTTTCTGTTTCCTCGCGGAAAGTGGTTTCCAAAACCCCGGCCCGAGTGCCACCGATACCTTTAGCGTAGGCCATCGCCCGCTCGCGTGCTTGGCCGGTAGCATCTTGATAGACGGCGAATAAACAGGGGACTCCTTGACCTTGTTCGTAGGTGCGACGGACGAGATGGCCCGGTCCTTTGGGTGCGACCATAACCACATCGACATTATCCGGGGGAACCACTTGACCAAAATGAATATTAAAGCCGTGGGCAAAAGATAACACCTTGCCTGCGCTTAAATTCGGGGCAATTTCGTTGAGATAAATCGTTTTCTGCACTTCATCCGGTAAGAGTATCATGATCCAGTCGGCAATTTTAGCGGCTTCGGCCACATCATAAACCGGAATACCGGCTTCTTTGGCTTTGATTGCCGATTTACTGCCGGGATATAGACCAACAATCACATTAACGCCACTATCCTTGAGATTTAATGCGTGGGCATGACCTTGGGAACCATAACCAATAATAGCGATCGTTTTTCCCGCTAATAAATCTAAATTGGCATCCTCATCATAGTACATTCGTGCCATCGAAATCGCTCCTTAACTTCTTTTGTCACTGTGCAAACTCCTAATTATACGGGAAAATCACGCCCGTCAGAAGCATTTGATCGCCGGTTTCCTGGAGTCAGGAAAAAATAGTGCCTAGAAAAATTGAAATTTTCTCTAGATAATTGGGTATTCTAACTAGGGTCTGCTGAAAAAGTTTTTCGGTGGTGGTAGGAGTCAGGAGTCAGGAGTCAGGAGTCAGGAGTTTCAGGCTTTGTTGCCCTTGATTTTAAAAGGGTTTTACCATTATTCAGCAGACCCTAACTAGGCTTGGCTAAATAAATCTAAAAACCTTGTTGGGTAAGACTTTTAGACTTTTTTTACCTCAAAAAGTGCCAACCATTGGAGTGGTCGGGGGGAAAATTCCGGGACTTTTTCCCCGAAAATTAGGTAATTGACCCCCTGAAAATGGGTAAAACCCTACACCCCACACCCCACACCCTGCCACCACCGAAAAACTTTTTGCCGCAAACCCTAACTAGGTTTTTTGTCTAGACTTGGTTCTTTCACCAAAATTGATTACAATGTCACCATCAATAGGCACTTCCTCTCCTCTCCTCTCACCCAGTTAAGATTAACCTCGATCTGAACACAGATAATCGGGTTAGTACTTAGTGCCGAAATAGCTTATCTTCTTCTCGATTTTTACCTTTTCTGGGTAATTTACCCAGTCAGGATCGTTTATAGACTGATTTACTGCCTTGATCGACCCTAGATAAAATCAGGTCAAAAAATTATTGGCTTTGTTAATCACTAATTCTCTTAGAGCTGCTCAGGAAAATCTATGGTAAGTTTTTTTAAAAAGCTATTGACAAAAAAACCTCAAGGTGTTGGGTTAGAGATCACCCCGGAGCGTATTAACATAGCTCAGATCACCAAACAGGGACAAAATTATAAATTAGTTAAATGTTGTTCGTCGGATATCCCGGAAGGCATCTTTGAGGAGGGAAAAATCGTCGATTCCCCCGCTTTAGCGGAATTAATCCAAGAAGTCCTCAAGGAAAATAAAATTAACAGCAAACGAGTCGCTACTGGTGTGCCGATGCGCGAGTCAATTATCCGGATTATCCCCATTCCCTCGGAATTGGACGATCAGGAATTGCGAAATCTGGTCTTAAATCATGAGGCTAGTTTATACCTTCCCTATCCTCGCGAGGAAGTGGATCTCGACTACCAAAAACTCGGCTACTTTCAGGATGAAGACGGGATCGAAAAAGTACAAGTATTATTAGTTGCTACTCGTCGGGAGATTACCGATGCCTATATGGAAACCTTCCAACAGGCAGGATTACAGGTAGATGTGCTAGAAATTAATAGTTTTGCCCTAATTCGGACGATTCGCGAGCATTTGCGACAGTTTAGTTCCAATGAAGCCGCCGTTATTGTTGATATAGAATTTGATAACACGGAAATTGCCATCGTGGTTGACGGCGTTCCCCAATTTTCCCGCACTGTCCCCATCGGCACTTTCCAGCTACAAAATGCCCTCTCTAGGGCGATGAATTTGCCCACCTCCCGCAGTCCTGAGATTCTTTTGGGGATGACAATTCCGATTATTTCCTTTGATAGTCTTAGCACCAATACCGGCACTTCCGGGGCCCCTACTAACGCCGGGATGACGGCAATGATGCGCGTTTTAGGGGAATTAACCGATGAGTTACGGCGATCGATTAATTTCTATCTTAACCAAAGTGATGAACTGGAAATCGTCCAGTTACTTTTAGCCGGTCCCGGGGGCGGTTTAGCGCAACTAAACGAATATTTTACTCAACGTCTCAGCGTCCCCGCCATGGCAATCGATCCGATCGCATCACTGAACTTAGATACAACTCAAGAGATTCCTAATATCGAAAGACCTGGATTAGGAACAGTTCTCGGTTTAGGATTACGGGAGGTATAGACAAAAATTATGTATAGTCTTGACGTTAATTTTCTTAAGGATCGCCATCTCCAGCAAACGGGCAAAGGAACAACCCCCGCGGCCAAGATTTCCACCGCTATTAACCTGCGTAAACAAACACCCCTGTTGATCGGTGTGGGAGTGGGGGCCGGATTATTGACACTGACGGGATTACTCGGTTTAATCGTCGGTTGGCAAACCAGCGAAACTCAGGCCAAAATTCAGCAACTGGACGCGGAATTAGGTCAACTGCAAGCCCAAAGCAAAAAGCTAGAAGACCTGAGAGCGCAATTAACGGCAGTAGAAGGAGAAAATCAATCTCTGGTAACTGTATTCAATCAGATTAGGCCTTGGTCAGCCATTCTTCAAGAAATTCGCCAACAAACTCCCCCTAGCGTCCAGCTAACCAGTGTGCAGCAGGTGGAGGTTCCCGCCGCCCCAGATCAAGGGCAACCGAATCCAGCTACTCAGTTAAAAATCAGTGGTTTTGCCAGTAGTTACGAAGCAGTAAATGATTATCTCTTAACCCTGCAAGCTTCTCCTTTTTTACAGGGCAAGAAAACCGCGATCGAAAGTGCTGCCCTAGCCGATTTACCCGTACAGGTGGACAATGAGTACAAAAATATTAATATTACTTTCCCCCAAGCGGTTCAATTTGTGATCACCGCCCAATTAAGTGATACTCCCGCTACTCAACAACTGCTCAATCTTGCCCGCAATGGCGCGATCGGAGTTGTCACTAGGATTAATACTCTCAAACGCCAAGGAGCCATTCAACCATGACCTTTGCCGAAGAATTTGAAGATCGGGAATTAGAGGAATTTGAAGAGTATCCTATCGCTTTCGGGATAACTTTTACTCCCCGCAATAGTGGCATCGCTGCTGGTGTGGTGGGTTTACTAGGTTCTTTCTATCTGCTTTTTAACTGGGTGATGCCCGCTTATAATACCTTGCAACAGTTGCAAAACGATGCAGCTGGCAAACAACAACAGTTAGATCAACAAAAAAGCGGTCTGAGAGCCTCCGACTTCCAAACAATCGAGAGTCAGTTGCAAGAAAAAAAAGCTATTAAACAGCAAATACTCGCGCTTTTTGCCAAAGAAAAGGACTTAAGCACGATTCTCTTAGATATTAGTAATATCTTTAAGTCTCGCAATGTTAAGCTGATTAGCTTCCAACCCCAAGGACTAGAACCAGTGGTGGTTTCCGATGGTTCCCTCGGTAGCGCGGTTAATAATAAGCTCAAACGTCAAACTCTGAACGTCAAGATCGAAGGGAACTATGCTAACACTCAAGAGGTTATTCGGGATTTAGAAAGATTACAGCCGCTCATTTTGCTAAACAGTCTCAATACCCAGATAGAAAAGGAAGGATCGGCGGTTAAAGTGGTTAGTACCGGCAACAATAAAGCCACTATCGTTCCCCAAGGCGATAAACCCGTTACTACCACCTTTCTTCTCGATGTGATTATTCCTCTCAATGCCGAAGAATTAGCGAAATTAGCACCGCCACCCCCCGCCGCTGGTCAACCCCCCGCCGCTGGTCAACCCCCCGCTAGTCCGCCCCGATAATAGTCTTCAATCCGGTGTGAGTATTGCGTTTTTTGTCCGTTGAATCCCGTAATTGTTGAGGAGTGAAGTTAAAGTGAATCCGTCCCGCTATGCCCTGTTTATCCCCCAAATTGCCTCGTTTTTATTGATGGCTCCCCTGAGCGCTTTGGCCGAAACCCCCATTTCCTTCCATGGTTCAGAGTTAAAATCCCCTACATTAAAAGTTGAATTTTGGCAAGAGTTTAGTCAAGAAAATTTACAAAAGTCGCCAAATCAGCTTGTCCCTTCAAGCGCAGCCGTACAAAAGGAAATCAGCGATCGCATTTTAGCTAGTGAAAAACTGCTCGCCCAAAGTGCGCCCCTTGTCCCCAACCCGGAAATTATCATTCAAGGCGCACCCCAAGCCCCCGGTGTTCCCACCCTACCCCGGGCCGTCGCCCCACCGGTGGGAGATATTGCCATCTCTAACATCGATGCTAGTGCCGAAAAGGTCAAATTCGAGCGTAATATGACTGTACCTCGCATTTTACTGCGGGAAGCTTCCGCTAGAGAAGTGTTAATGACCCTTGCTAACTATGCCGGTTATAACGTCGTTTTCACCAGCGCCCAGGGGGAAGCTAACGCCACCTCTCAGACAGTTTCCTTGGAATTTACTAACGAATCGGTGGAAAACATTTTTAACGCCGTGTTGTTAATTTCCGGACTCCAGGCTAACCGTCAGGGTAAAACCATCTTTGTCGGGGCGCAATTACCCCAAGGGGCTCGTAATCTGATTAGCCGCACCCTGCGTCTCAATCAAGTTAAAGCTGTCGCCGCCGCCATTTTCCTCGCCACCCAAGGGGCGGAATACCAGCGTTTAGTTACCCAAACCGAGGATATCGTCGATCCCCTCACCGGACGAGTAACCGGTCGCCGGGATGTTGCTCCCACCCTAGAGCCACTGACCCCCCAAAACACAGAAGGATCAAAAGCTGCCTTACTTTTAACTGGTTTAAGAATTGCCGCCGATGATCGCCTTAATTCTATCAATTTAATCGGCGAACCCCGACAAGTCCAGATCGCCACCTCTTTATTAACCCAACTGGATGCTCGTCGCCGTCAGGTGGTGGTTAATGTGAAAGTTATCGATGTCAACCTGCTCAATACAGACCGCTTTAACAGTAGTTTTTCCTTCGGTTTTAACGATGGTTTCTTCGTTCAAGATAACGGGGCAGCAGTGCTGAACTTTGGTAATATGAACCCACCTACTAGCTCAACTGTAGGCAGACCGGGGGCTTTCGCACAGCCTGTTGTACCGATTTTTGATATCATATCGGGTACGGGGACAGCAGAAATTCAAAATTTTCTTGACATTCAGAATGGCGCTCCCTTTGGCCGTGTTAACCAGGGACCGAGTGACTTTTCAGGGGGTCTAACACCCTACTCGCGCCCTAGTTTTGGTCGGATTAGTAATCCTTTTCAGCCCGGATTGAGTGACTTTACTCCTGGTGAACCAGCCACGTTCAATCCCATCACCGGAGTCACTACACCGGGTAAACCAGATGTCTTCACCTATGAACCCCCGACCCTCTTCCAATATCCCCAAAAATTCCTGATGACCCTGCAAGCCTCAATTCAGACAGGAAATGCCAAGATTCTCACCGATCCCTCGCTGGTGGTGCAGGAAGGTCAACAGGCCACCGTTAAGCTCACCGAGAAAGTGCTAGAAAGTGTCGAGACCAAGGTAGATCCTCTCAGTGGCGAACGCACCACTGTCCCTGTACTGGCCGATGCTGGATTAACTCTAGCGGTAAACGTCGATCAGGTGGATGATAACGGTTTTATTTCCCTGTCGGTTAGCCCTACCATCGCCTCTCCGGGGTCTCCAATTCAATTTAATAGCGGTGGTCTGACAGTCAACACCCTTACCCCTCTGATTCGTCGGGAATTGACTTCTGGTTTAATTCGTCTCCGGGATGGACAGAGTTTAATTCTTTCCGGCATTATCCAAGAGCGCCAACAGAGTTCTGAGACAAAAGTGCCGATTTTAGGCGATATTCCCATTTTAGGGGCTTTATTCCGCAGTCGTACCAATCGCAACGATCGCTCGGAGGTGATTATTCTCCTCACGCCTAAAATTATCGAGGATACGGCCACCTCTACCCTCGGCATCAACTATCAACCGGGCCAAGATGCGGCGGAAATGCTTCAGCGTCAAGGTTTCCCCGTACAACCGCGACAGTAATCAGTAATCAGTTATATAGGGTTTGCTGAATAAATCTAAAAACCTTGTTGGGTAAGACTTTTAGACTTTTTGTCAATCAAAAAGTACCAGTTCTGGGAGTGATCGGAGGAAAATTCCGGGACTTTTTCTCTGAAAATTAGGTAATTGACCACCTGAAAATCGGTAAAACCCATCCCCCATCCCCCATCCCCCAACCCCCAACCCCCAACCCCCACCGAAAAACTTTTTCAGCAGACCCTA
>MTBT01000160.1 GCA_002282935.1 Microcystis sp. LSC13-02
CAGGGAGGCGCTTTCGCGCTGTTGTAAGGTGGTGGTCATTGGTTTATGATTCCTATTAAGTTGTCGAGGTACGATTGATTGATGATGTCTCTATCTTAGAGATTTTGTAACGGTTTGTAAAGGGGGTTGACAAAAGTATTTCTTGTTGAAGATATAAGTTCAGCTTATGCTAAGTTTATAGGGTTTCTTGACCAAGTTTTCCTTTTGGGGAGTCCGTCGTCAGAAGCGGATGCCAAATCAGGTCATACTTCATGTTTATGAAAAAAACCCAGATCTCGAACTCAGGTTAGACTAAAAAGAGAAATTTAATCATAATGGCGGTTGTCATGACTATGGTAGAAAAAGTTCGTAAAACCGAGGCGGAATGGCAGGCCCAGCTAACTCCCGAACAGTTCCAAGTTACTCGCAAAAAGGGAACAGAACGGGCTTTTACGGGTAAATATCACGATAATAAAGAAAAAGGTATTTACAAATGTGTCTGCTGTGGTACGGAGTTATTTACTTCTGACAACAAGTATGATTCGGGTACTGGTTGGCCGAGTTTCTGGACCGCTACTAACGAGGCTAATATTAAGTACGAACGAGATATTAGTTTTTTCATGGTGCGGACAGAGATTGTTTGTGCCGCCTGTGATGCTCATCTCGGTCACGTTTTTAATGATGGTCCACCCCCGACGGGAAAACGCTATTGTCTCAACTCTGCCGCTTTGCAGTTTGAAAAAAATCCCTAAGGCAAAAAGAGGTCTGGAAAGACCTCTTTTTTTAAGTTCCAGTGGCAGCCAATTACAGTAAACCTGTATTAGTCCCCGGTTTACCAGTAGCTAACTGCACTTTGACAATTTTGCCGCCCATTTTCATGATGCGTTGTTGCTCACGAAACCAATTATCGTAGGGAACGAGTTTGGTGAAATAGGTATTTTGTAATTCCCGTTGTGTCCGAATGCGGCTTTGGCTAGGAACACAAGCGGTGATTTTGAACATCCGCATGGATTGACTTCTCCTAATCGCTGAAAAACTTGTCGCTTAAACTAACGAAGGCCTTTTCCTAAAATAACAAAGGTCGGGAGTCAAGGATCAATACTAGCTCGTCAAAACCTATCTTGGACAGATTCAGCCTTTAAAGACCTAGCACTCATCCTCGGCTTCCCGAACCCTATTTTGTCCGAGTTCGTTACTTCTAGCTTAAGCCAGAGCTAATGTAGTCGAAGTAAATCCCCATTTCTTTACCCGCATCAGCACCAACTAAACTAGCGGTGACTTCTTTCATCGCTTGGATAGCTTGAACGGTGGAGGAGATGGGTACACCTAAAGAGTTGTAGGTTTCTTTCAGTCCGTTGAGAACGCGCTCGTCGAGGATGGAAGGATCTCCAGCTAACATAGCGTAGGTAGCATAACGGAGATAGTAGTCGAGGTCACGGATACAAGCGGCGTAACGACGGGTGGTGTACATATTACCACCGGGACGGGTTACGTCAGAGTATAACAGGGACTTAGCCACAGCTTCTTTAACGATACCAGCAGCGTTAGCGCTAATGACACTAGCGGCGCGCACGCGCAGTTCACCGGTGGCGAAGTAGCCTTTCAGTTTGCCGAGAGCAGCAGCGTCAAGGTATTTGCCTTGAACGTCAGCAGAGTTGATAACAGAAGTAATTGCGTCTTGCATGGTGGTTCTTCCTTGGGTTTTGCTTAATCTTAAGAGGTTTACGAGGGGTGTGTCTAGAACAATTCACAAAGGAATTATTCTACGACATAGAGCCGATCACGTAATCGAAGTAGGAAGAAGCTTCAGAAGCATCGTCAGAAGACATAAGACCAGTAGCAACTTCTTTCATTGCGCGAACGCTTTGTGCTACGGCACCGATGTCGGTTCCTAAAGATTTGTACATTTCACGCACACCGACCAAACCGATTTCTTCAATCGGGGTGACATCACCAGCAACTACTCCGTAGGTGATTAAACGTAGGTAGTAGTCCATGTCACGCAGACAGGTAGCGGTCATTTCTTCGCCGTAAGCGTTGCCACCGGGGGAAACGATGTCAGGACGTTTTTGGAATAAGCGATCGCCAGCTTGTTTGACGATGGTTTCGCGAGCGCCGGTCAGGGTTTCGGCGATGCGTAAACGAGCGGCACCACTGCCAACGAAGGCTTTAATTCTGTCTAGTTCGCCGGGGCTGAGGTAACGAGCTTCAGCATCAGCATTCACGATCGATTTCGTGACGATACTCATTGATGGATTCCTCCCAACTAAGTGAGATTAATAAACTTAATCTGACATTTTATAGCAGTTGTGGTCACTACGCTCAAGTTATCTCGTTTCCGCCTCAGCGTCTCAAGACTTCCCTAGCTAGAGCGACCTAACGCAACTATTTTGCGGCATCTGGTTCACCTTCTCACTATTTTCGTAATACTTTTTAACATTTGCCCGAAGAAGGAAGCACCGGTGTGGGGAGCGATTTTTCAGTGAGCAGTAAACAGTAATCAGTAATCAGTGAACCTCGATCTAATATTATCTCAAGACTAAAAGTCTTTCTAGTTAAGGAATCTACCCAAATAAAAATGATTTTAATTGCCTAATATTTTTTCAGTGAAATTGAATTAGCAACGATAGATAGGGTTTGCGGCAAAAAGTTATTGAAAAGTACAGGTCTCTTAATCAATGATTTCACTTAGCTAAAGACATAAGCTTTAGTTGTTGATTAATCTCTAAGCTATAACTTATTGTAATCATTGACCAAGAAAAAGTGCGGTTTTTCCATTTCTGGCTCGAAAGTGAACTAACATTGAGGCTTCAAAGGGAGCTTCATTGCTGTAACCTGATAGCCCTAAAAAGTATTGCAGATAAGGGTTTTCCTTAATTTGTTCGACGGTTTCTCTATCACTTGTTCCCAACTTCTCTTTAATGATGAAGTTTTGGGCATATTCTTCTTCAAATTCTGACCAACGAATTAGATTGGCCATGATAACCCAACGATTGTCTGGGGATAATTTCCCCTCGGAGGGAAACTCGAAGTTGTCCGGTGGCGTTGGCAGTTGCTCAATCTTACGATACATTGGTACTAGGTAGAGAAGATGCAAGGGTTTTAAGCGATTAAGCGCAGATTTCCTTGCACCTGAGCGACTCTCAATCAAGCTAAAAGCCCTTTCCTGTAAGGTTTTTAGCTTTATTCAGCAGACCCTAGATAGCACTTCATTAAGAAGTGGTGAGTACGGCCAAAGTCAACGCTAAGGGATTTCTATTCCTTGCCGCTCTTGCTATTTTTCTTAACAAAACTTAACAATTGACGGCGAAATTTTCCTTGCTTTTGTCGTGAGATATCCCATTATAAAATAATCATAACCCAAGCCGCCGCCAAAGTCAAGGGATCACTCCTAATTAGGGTCTGCTGAAAAAGTTTTTCGTGGGGACAGGGTGTGGGGAATTATCAATTGGGGAGTGGGAAGACAGTAAACTGATAACTGATAACTGATTAACCTAAATCTCGGTCTTTAGTGACGGTAATTTCCTTAGATAAATGTCGATACCAAGTAAAATAGAGACCGATGGAAAGCAAAAGAAAAACCAAAGCCAAAATCTTCAAACTTTGCCACTGCTTGATAATTAAAACAATCCCCATCATAAACAGGACTAATTGCCAAGGAACAGTGAGAAAAGCGGCGATGATGTCCCGTTGATTTTCCGCTTTAATTTTTGCCTGTAGGTTAGGTTTAACACTTTGACGGACTTCTCCCCAAAAGCCAAAAGGTCGGGTAATATTATAGAAATTTTCCATAACTAAACTATCGGTGGGAGGAGTTAACAAAGTAGCGATAATACAGCCAGCTAAAGCGAACAAACTCGGCACAAGAAAGAGAATAAGTTCCTGATATTGACTGTGACGAAAGAAAGGTAAAATTATCGCTTGTGAGGCAATAGCCGCAATCATTCCCGCTAAAGTTCCCACGGCAAAACCACAACCATTAAAGCGCCACCAATACCAACGCAATAGGAGAGGAACTGCTAATCCCACCCCTAATCCCGTGGTTAACCAACCCCAAATATCATTGACATTTTGGATATTAAAACTCAAAACTAAGCCAATTACGACCACAAAAACCGAGGCCAAACGACCTTGAAAAACTAACTCCTGTTCTCCCGCATTAGGTTTCAAAAAAGCTTGATAGATATCTTTGACCCAATAGGCAGCACTAGCGTTAATAACCGCGTTAAAAGTGGACATAGCTGCCGCCAAAAAAGAAGCAATTAATAACCCTTTCATCCCCACAGGAATATATTGAGTAATCACCGTGGCGAGAATTCTTTCTGGATCTGTAATCGTGCCTTCGGTTAAACCGTAGTGAATACCTAAAACCGCAAAAGCTGTGACTAAAGGCCAACGGAAAGAAAGCAGAATAATCCAGAATAAAGATAATAAACCGGCATCTCGATCGCTTTTGGCGGCTAGGTATCGTTGTAACATATAACCACCGCTGCCGCTGCAACCTTCGATGATGGTTTTAACTAAATAAAAGAAAATCACCCCACCAAACAAATTAAAGATGGCATAATCTCCGGGTAAATCCAAAGTCAGAGAGGGAAAAATACTAGCCCAGTCGGTTAAATTCCAAGTTTTTGGCTCCGCTGCCCCCGGAATTGCTACGGTAAAACTATCGGGAAGATTAACAGTAAAAAAAGCCACTGTCGATACATAAATTACCGCCACAAAAATCAGAAATCCTTGAAATAAATCGGTAATTACCCCACCATAAAAACCACTGGCCACCGTATAAATCAAGGTTAGAAGAATTAATATCACCGAAGCAAGACGATCATCCATGCCCAGAAACTGCCCTAAAAATTTCCCCCCCGCAACGGAGAAATAACTCATCGCACCGATAGAGAATAAGAGAGTGGCGACGGCGCTAATAATTCGGGCAAAATTCCCCTGTTTTCCAGTTCCAAAGCGAAATTGCATCCATTCCGCCATGGTCATAACTTGGGCGCGACGATTCCATTTGCCCATAAAAGCCATGAGAAAGGCCATAATTAGGACAACACCGCCGCGAATTTCGATAAATAGTCCTTTGGGGCCGACGGCGTAAATTAGGGCAGAAATGACCATAGTTCCCGCTAAATCGGTGTTAGCTGCCATTCCCGACACCCCCAACATCCACCAGGGCAAATTACGATTACCTAAAAAGTAGGATTCTAGACCTTGAGAAGCTTTTTTCTCGGCTACAATCCCGATTATTAGGGTTGCTGCCAGATAAAGCAGGATAATTACATAATCAATTAACTGCATAGTTGAGATCAATTTAACTTTCGATCGTTATAGCATCAATTGACTACGATTTCTGGCTAACGGTTTCTTTTTCTAAGACTTGCACCCGTTGCTCTAGCTTTTTTAAATCTTCCTTTAATTCAATTACTAAAGTGGCTAAACGCTGGAACAGTGGGTCACTTTCCCCGACTACTTCCCCATTTACTATACCCGTTCCCGATCGCCGTTGGGGAATCGGAGCGGCATTTTCCCCGCGGGTGGATATTCCTCGAGTCTGACTTTCAAGGCGCTCGACTCGATTGCGGAGACTAATTAACTCCGATCTTACCGCCGTATCCGATTGTGCTTTGCTGGCATTAACAAAACTCAGTATTAGCAAAAGGGAGATAATCAGCGTTAAAAAGCCATAAAAAGAGATTTTAGCTAATTTCATCGATTTTAACCCCTATCTATCTTACCCGACTTAATGTTAAGAAACGTGGCTAAATCTAAAGCTTAATTGCAATTCTGCCCCCAGGTGATTAGTTGCTCAAAAGAGGATGATAAGGTAAAAAACACGATTTTGTGGAAATTTGGCCTTATCTCTATGTATAAAAACTCGGATAAAGATTTTCTCGGAGCGGCAATCACAGCCGGTTTAGGTGCGGGAATCGTCACTTCTTTTGCCGTCAATCAAGGACAAGACATCGGTACAGCTTTAGGAATTACCGCTTTAGCGGCTCTTTGCGCTGTTATCTGCCGCCATTTTGACCTAATGTGATGCAATCTTCCTCACACATCCAATTCTGCCGAAAAATCCCGTTTTTTCTCGTATTGATAGGGACCGAGCAGAGCGCCCCAAATTCCCTTACCGGTGCCAGGATCTAGGCCTTTATCGTAGGTTTTTAGGCTATGACTCGTCACCTCGAAACCTAAAGCCACCTGATAGGTTGTACCCTCATAGGTGAATTGACAGCGCTGTTCCGGTTGCGGTTGGGCGATAAACTGGTATTGATTATCAGCGAGAGTATGGACTTTGACCGCTAAAGTGCAAGTAGGCAGGAAAGTTAGGTCTTCTAAGCTAATTTTTCGCAAAATATCGGGATTTTTGCCCGCACCTTGCACGGATTTCAGGTCATTAAACATATAATGCCTAACCTCTAACCCTGCCGATTCCGATCGCATTAATCGCCACAGTCGCGGTCGGTAAGGTTGGTCTAAATTGATTATACTCGCCTGTTCGGCAAAAAGAGCGATGCTGTCTTCCCGAAATAAAGGCAGCGGACGCAACCATAAACGCAGGTGAACGTACCACACCGGTTCTGCTTGCGCTTGCCGTTGATTTTCAAATTCACCTGCGAGATACCGACCGAAAGTGATTAATTCAGGGGTCATAGCTGAAAAAATTCTCCTTATTGCCTCAAAATTAATCCTAACACCCAGAGAACTCACTTTTTTGACAAAAATGACCTTCAGGCTATCGGAACCCGCTTAAACCCGGCTATTCCTCCTTTAGTGTACCAATATTCCCAGCGACCGCCAGCAGCACTAGACCAATCCTTGAGGTCAAATTTACCGCTGCCGGAGGGAGTTCCCGCGATGCGATAGACTTTCACCGCTTGACCGTTATTATTCCAGATTAAAGGCCGATCCGGCTCCATCTGTTCGGGTAGAGTCCCGTTAGTTTGCAGAAAATAGGCATCTTGTCCCTTATCGGTGCCGTTGCCGTAGACTTTGGCGATACCATGCTCATCGATCGCCAGAAAAGCACCTTCTTCTAAACCGATAGCGTAGGCGGGCAGTTGATTGTGATTATCGTGTACATTGCGGGCTAAAAAACCAAAAAGGCGACCATATCTTGTTTCGGGATGATCTTGATTGAGTCGATCCAAATGGGTATCTGTCACGACTTTTTTGAGAAAAGGAACCCGGATAAAATCACTCCGATAGAAGTCTTTAGTGTTGAAGTGAAAGGGATTATTTAAGATTTCCGAACTCAGTACCCCTTCGTGAGTGGGCGCATAGTAAAAATCACCCAGAATAGCCATTCCTGCGCTGGTTCCCGCCACGGGAACTTTTTTATCATTGATCAGATAATTGATCGCTGTTTCCACCTTTGTGCTTTCCCACAAATCCTCGTACTGATTTTGATCACCACCGGCAAAAAAAAGAATATCGGCATTACGAATATATTCGATAACATCAGGATGATTCGCCGCTTCACGACTATCAATTGATAGTTCCGCCGCCGAGCCGATCAGGGAGCGGTAATTATCGCAAATCCAATCAGCTTGACCGCCAAGATTGCCAAAGCGCAACACTAAGTAATTACCGCCTTTAGCTCGATTCAATAACCATTTTGTCGCCTGATCTTCTCCTAATTTACCTCCTTCCGCTCCCCCGATTAATAAAATACCCGATTGATGTTTTACCGACTGAAAATTGGCTTGTCCACAACGACAAGAATAACGAAAATCTTGGTCATTGTCATTATTGTCTAACATAGTCTTATACCCTCGCTCCTTAGCTTACTCTTTCTATCCTAGCTTTAACTAGGACAAAATCAGAGTTTTCTACTATAAAAGTTAACAACAAAGCTAATCTATAGCTGAAATCGGTAGCGGCAAAACTCCCTAGTTTACATTCTGTTAAAAATCGTTCTATAATAATCTAAGGCTAGAAACTGGCAATTATTACTGTTGAAGTTGAAAATCGGCGGGCGATATGTTAAACAGACGTTCTTTTTTGCAAGGATTAGGTACAATCGCCTTAGCGGGAGGTTTAAGTGGCTGCGCTTCTGGAAGCGGCGATCCGAGCATTTTTCTCCTATCTGGTTCGATTCCGCCGCGATTACTAACAGATTTTCGGAAAACTATTGCCGAAAAAAAAGTCAATTTTCAGTCGGAAAGGCAGCTGAAAGAGCTATTAAAATTGTTGGAAAAATGGTTAAAAAATCAGGAGCAACCAGCCTCACAATTTTCGATTCCTATTCCTTTTAGGGAACAAAACCCAGCGATGGGTAATTTAGTCACCCTAGGGGATGCTTGGCTAGGAAAAGCGATTACTAACGGATTAATTCAACCCCTAGATACTTCTCAACTTTCTAATTGGTCAAAACTGCCCCCCCGTTGGCAAGAAAACATGACTCGCAATGCCCAAGGACAACCGCAAACAGAGGGTAAAGTCTGGGGTGCGCCCTACCGTTGGGGAATGACAGTAATTGCCTATAATGAGGAAAAATTCGCTCAATTTGACTGGCGGCCACAAGATTGGTCCGATCTATGGCGACCGGAATTAACCGGTAAAATTGCCCTAATTGATAATCGTCGCGAAGTCATCGGTTTAACCCTAAAAAAATTGGGTTATTCTTATAATTCTAGTGATTTAAAGCAAGTGACGGCACTAAAAGACCAGCTATTTGCTTTACAAAAACAGGTAAGATTTTATAGTTCTCAACATTATTTACAACCCCTGATACTCGGTGATGTCTGGCTATCTGTGGGTTGGTCTAATGATATTTTACCAGTGAGCGATCGCTATAATAAAATTAAAGTTGTTGTCCCCAAATCTGGGACTTCTCTCTGGTCAGATGTGTGGGTAAAACCAGTTTTAACTACTCCTAATTCTCTTGTCAAGCAATGGATTGATTTTTGTTGGCAACCAGAATCCGCCACTAAAATTTCTTTATTTACCTCCGGATTATCACCCCTAATTCTCACTCAAAATCCCGACCAAATTCCCCCAGATATTAAAAATAATCCTTTACTTGTCAATCCAGAAGCAATCAAAAACAGCGATTTTTTAAACCCTTTATCCCCAGCAACCGAGCAAGAATACGAGCAATTGTGGCAAGCAATGCGACAGTTAGTATAGTCAGGAGATAATAGACAAAATTCTGCGAGAATATTGAGGTGAAAATTACATTTACCTAACTGATTCTAGCTGATAAGTAGGGAGGAACAATTATTTGTAGGATGGGTTAGCGCACTTCGTAACCCATGCGGGCGTTGGGTTTCATACTTCAACCCAACCTACGTTCATCTTATATTTGATAACTGATAACTGATAACTGATTAAGCGGGTTGACTTTGGGTTTCTTGGGCGAGAAAAGTAAGGATAGAAGCTTTCTCAATTAATCCCAAAACCGTGCCGTTTTCTTCTACCACTGTCACTTGAGATAAATTTTCTCCTTCCAAAATTTTCACCACATCTAGGAGGGAAGTATTAGACAAAACCAGTTTGAGACTTTCGCTAGTTTGTAATAACCGGCCGATATTTACCTCTGTCCATTGGGAAGTGGGAATCGTTTTCAGATCCTCTACATTAATCACTCCTAATAGTTTACCTTCGCTATCGGTAACTAAGAATTTAGACCATTGTTGTTTACCGATAACATAATTATTAGCAAACTCGCGCAGGGTTAAATTAATCGGCACTACAGGACTATTAGGAGAGATAACATCTTTAGCGGTGTAGCGACTTAAGAAATCTTGAACCTTAGCTGATTGAGCGGAAAAGCCGGCATTTTGTAGGAGGAAAATGCCAATTAATAGCGTCCAAAAACTGCCAAATTGACTGATTCCGAGAATTGATAGCGCACCGATGACAATCGCTAACCAACCAAAAAATTGACCGAAACGACTAGCGAATAAAACCCCTTTATTGGGATTGCCCGTTACTTGCCAAACAATGGCTTTAAGGATATTACCACCATCTAAAGGTAAACCGGGGATCAGATTAAATAGCCCTAGGGCGAGGTTGATATAGGCAAGCAGAGAAAGAATCGCCGTCATGGGCGCATTTAAACTAATATTGGAACCAATAATTAGGAAGATACCGAAGAGCAGTAAACTAACTAAAGGGCCAGCAATTGCTACTAGAAAAGCTTCCAGAGGAGTTTTCGATTCTCTGCCGAGAGTTGCCAACCCACCGAATAAAAAGAGGGTAATTGATTTGACTTCAATACCTTGGGCGATGGCAACAAAACTATGACCTAATTCGTGGGCAACCACGGAAGCAAATAGGAGAATAGCGGCAAAAAATCCTAATAGCCAAGGCATGATTCCCGTTAACTGGGGAAACTGACTTAACTCTCCTCCATAGGTTAAGGTAATTAATCCCAGAACGAAGAACCAAGAAGGATTAATATAAAAGGGAATTCCAAAGAGATTTCCGACTCTAATGTTGCCATTCATTTTGTATCTTCTCCAATTATTGGGGACTAACGCCAAGAAGATTAGGTTATCAATTACGCCATTCACTTCTGTTAACAATTGTAACAAAAATGAAAATCTCCCCGGCATTCCTTCAGGGAGTAAAAACCGTCATCCCTGTTGTTCGGTTATTTTCGTAGGAGAATTAAATCAATGATTAATTATTTACGGGGACAAGCGATCGAGGTGATCAAAACCCCTAATAACCGACTGATCTTGATTTTAGACGTAAACCAGATCGGTTACGAAATCCAAATTCCCTCGCGATTAGCCCTAGACATCGGCAACGATAACAATGATAGTTGTCAGATTTTTACTCACCTACTCCTTCGCGAAGACCAGCCTTTATTGTACGGTTTCGGCACCGCCCCAGAGCGAGATCTGTTTCGTCAACTGCTTTC
The DNA here is from genome assembly GCA_002282935.1 of Microcystis sp. LSC13-02. GTDB lineage: Bacteria > Cyanobacteriota > Cyanobacteriia > Cyanobacteriales > Microcystaceae > Microcystis. Next base: position 10,853 of record MTBT01000160.1, read on the forward strand.
CGTCAACGGAGTTGGGGCGCAATTAGCCCTAGCTTTAATCGATACCTTGGGGATTGAGGAACTTGTGGTGGCGATAGTGACAGGAAATACCAAAATTTTGAGCAAAACCCCCGGAGTCGGCTTAAAAACAGCAGAAAGAATCACTTTGGAGTTAAAAACTAAATTGGCAGCATGGCGACAGCTAAAAGAAGCGACGACGACAACCACGGCAATACTACCGGCAGCGGAAATCCTCGAAGATGTGCAGATGACCCTTTTAGCTTTAGGATACAGCCGGGAGGAGATCGATCGAGCTATCGCAGTCCTCAGTCAAGATGCTTTATTTAGTAAAAATACTCAGCCAGAAGACTGGATTAAAGGGGCTATTAATTGGCTAGGGTAAACCAGGAGACAGCCTTTTCAGTGATCAGTGATCAGTGATCAGTTATCAGATGCGAGTTTTCAGTTCACTAGACATCTCCAAAAATTATAACCCAATCACAGCTTGCTTTTGGTTTATGTACTAACCAAGTAGTTCGATGGCTGAAATGTATATCTAGGGTCTGCTGAATAAAGCTAAAAACCTTACAGGAAAGGGCTTTTAGCTTGATTGACAGTTGCTTAGGTGCCCCTGAATCTCCTAAAATTACTCAAAACCCTTGCACCCAACTAAATTAGTACTAATGTATCGCAAGATTGAGCAACTGCCAACGCCACCGGACAACTTCGAGTTTCCCTCGGAGGGGAAATTATCCCCAGACAATCGTTGGGTTATCATGGCCAATCTAATTCCTTGGTCAGAATTTGAAGAAG
>MTBT01000161.1 GCA_002282935.1 Microcystis sp. LSC13-02
ACATTTTAGCATATATTTGGTAAATGCGCTAGTATTTAACGGTAAAGCCGTCGTAGAACGACGGGGTTTCAGACCCAAATTTTCGATGATCATAGACTATAGCAAAATCTCCGGGCTTTTTCCGGTTATTTCACTAAATAGCTGCGCCATTGTGAGGCAACTTCTTCGAGTAAACGCCAAGTTTTCCCCTCGATCTGTCTTTGTAAATAAAGATCAAAATTGTTGTGTTGTTTGCTATCTTTTTGATGGGGCAATTGTAGAGTTAGATCATAATCTCCCTGCAAGTGATAAGCGGGTAAATTGCCCACATAAAGCGGTTCCAGACTGGTGACATTAATTTTGGCAATTTTTACCTGCGGATCATCGATCTGTAAAGATTGACTAAGGCGATCGGATGTGTGACGAAATTGTAATAAAAGGGCTTTGGCGACGATTTCTCCGTCGGGGGCAAATTCTTGCGGGGGAGTGACACTACCACAAGCAGTCAGGAAGACAAGGAAAATACTGGTTAAAAAACCGAGAAAACGGCGCATAGAATGATATTTTGAAAAAGAATGGCAGCGAGTTAACAAAGATTATGACTCAACCAAATGAGCGAGAGAATTTCAGCCAAGCAGAAACAGTGATCCGACTACAAGAGGCGATCAAGCAGTTAAATTCGATCGTTTCCCAACTTAACACGGGAACGGGGACAGTGTTACCCCCAAAAGTTGCTGTTGATAATCTTCTTAACTCAACGCAACAGTTAGCCGCTGCTTTAAAACCAGACGAATTCGCAGAAGTTGAGCAAAGTTTAACCCCAGATTCTCCAATCGAAGCAGCGGAGGGAATCGACGATATTTTACCGGATTTCGAGCAGGTGGAAGGGTGGTGGACGACGATTTTGAGCAAAATTCGCCGACTTTTACCGGGGGGAATTAGCGAAAAAATTCCCGATTGGTTAATTACCGGCTTGTTAACAGGAAGTTTAGTCACTATCCTATTAGTAGCTGTGGTCAGTTTACCGAAAAATCCGGCGGAAATTGCCGAAAATATGCCTGAAGTTGTCTCTAGTCCTTCCCCGGCAGCCGGGGAAATTATCGAAACTCCCCCAGAATTAATCGCACCAGAGGCACCGATTCCCGTCCCGATTACCAAAGCAAAACCGCGATTAACTCCCGAACAAAGTTTAGTCGCAGCCATTCAAGAGGAAATTACCGATTTAACTACTCGTTATCCCGCCGGTATTATTTCTACCGTAGAAGCGGATTTTTTGGCTAGTCGTCTAGTAGTTATTTTGGGCGATAATTGGTATAGTCTGGAGGCATCACAACAGGATAAATTGGCTAATTCGGTTTTTCAACGTTGCCAAAGTCTCGATTTTCGCCGCTTGGAAATGAGGGATAACGAGGGAATTCTCCTCGCTAGAAGTCCCGTTGTCGGCGATCGAGTGGTGATTGTCAATCGCACTCAACCCACCGCTGCCATCTCCTCTGGTGAGTAGTTTTGAGCGCGGGGGGAGCGAGTTACAGACAAAGACAGCCTCAAGAATTCTCGCCAACCAGTCCGCTTTTTCCCCTCGCTGGTTAGATATCTAGATATACACAAAAATTAGTGATCCCTGACTTAACAGTGCTATAATTGGCTAGGTAAAATTTTGTAACGATTCTTAATCTTGAACCTACCCGATAGTCAATGCTTCCCCCCACCCGGGTGGGCTGCAGCAATTTTGGTGCGAGAAAAATTGCTCCGATCTAACCCAACTCCCTTAAACTTTTCTAGGGTTCCCCCGACCGCCAAAATTTTGCCCTAACTACCAATAATTAAGAGACTTCAAACTATACCATGAACTCTGTTATTCGTCAACAGCGAGCGCTGATCACCGGAGCCGGCAGCGGCATCGGCAAAGAAACCGCCCTCGCTTTCGCCAAGGCGGGAATTAATCTGGTTTTAATCGGTCGCGATCAGCAAAGATTGGCAACCGTGGCGGGAATGGCGGCAGATTTAGGCGTATCAGCCCAAGCTTACCCCTTAGATTTGGCAGATATCCTGGAAGTAGCTCCTAGTATCGCTAAAATCGCCCAAGAATCCGGACCGATCGATATCCTGATCAATAATGCTGGCATGGGTTACACAAACCCCTTGGCCGACACGCCTTTGTCAGACTGGCAGCGGGTGATCGATCTGAATTTAACCAGTGTTTACCAGTGTGTGCAAGGGATTTTACCAGCCATGCGTCAACAGGGGGGAGGCACGATCGTTAATGTTTCCTCGATCGCCGCCGATAATTTTTTTCCTGATTGGGGGGCTTATAGTGTCAGCAAAGCTGGATTAGTGGCATTTTCTCGCATTTTAGCCCTCGAGGAGCGGGCTAACGCCATTCGCGTCACGATTATCACCCCCGGGGCTGTCAATACTCCCATCTGGGACAGCGATAGCGTCAAAGCAGATTTCGATCGCTCGGCCATGTTAACCCCGGATATCATCGCTCAGGCCATTCTGCAAGCGGTGTTACTGCCCAAACAGGCTGTAGTGGAAACGATGACCATTATGCCCAGTGCGGGGGCATTATAACCCGAAATACTTCTATTTATCAATCAATTCGCCTACAGGCATCTTCATTATGACCATAGCTTCTTCTAACGGTTTAAACGGTAATTTAACCGACGCTATTCAAGCACGCGTGACCACTCGCCCCGATCGCAACACCCACAATGGCAAAACCGCTCAAATTCATCCAACTTCCGACGAAAACAAAGAACAGATGATGGATGCGGTCAGAAATATCCTGATCTCGGTGGGGGAAGATCCCGAAAGAGAAGGTTTATTAAAAACCCCCAAACGGGTGGCCGAAGCGATGCAGTTTCTCACCCAAGGCTATCAACAATCCCTAGAAACCCTCGTTAATGGTGCGATCTTCAATGAAGGTCATAATGAGATGGTATTAGTGCGCGATATTGACTTCTTTAGTCTCTGTGAACATCATATGTTACCCTTCATGGGGCGGGCCCACGTTGCCTATATTCCTAACCAAAAGGTGGTCGGATTAAGTAAATTGGCTCGCATTGTGGAAATGTATTCCCGTCGTTTACAAGTCCAAGAGCGCCTCACCCGTCAGATTGCCGAAGCGATTCAAGAAATTCTCGAACCCCAAGGGGTTGCGGTAGTCATGGAAGCAACCCATATGTGCATGGTCATGCGCGGGGTGCAGAAACCGGGCTCCTGGACTGTCACCAGCGCCATGTTAGGAGTCTTCCAAGACGAGCAAAAAACCCGCGAGGAGTATCTTAACCTGATCCGTCATAAACCCAATTTCTTCTAGTCCCGGAGATGGGGAAATGGGGAAATGGGGAAATGGGGAAATTCAACTAAAACCCTAAAACCCTAACACCCCAACACCCTAAAACCCAAAACCTTCTAACTGATCAGTGATAACTGATCACTGAATTTTTGCAGTCGCTCTAGCAAGAGGGCGACTTTTTTGAGGTCTTTATCACCGGGCGATCGCTCAACGCCGCTAGAGACATCAATACCCTGGGGGTGCAGCCGAGTTAAAGCTTCACCAATATTATCGGGGTTGAGTCCTCCGGCGAGAAACCAGGGCAAGGGGGGCGAAAAACTGGCTAAGGCTTGCCAGTCTAAGGTATGCCCCGTACCACCGAGCAATTGGGGATGGTAGGCATCTAAAAGTAAAGTATCGACGCTATTGAAGTAAATTGCCGACTTTTCCCAACTTTCTCTGTCTTTGATCCGCAAAGCTTTGATAATTTCCCGGTCGGGTAATAATTGCCGCAACCTTTGGCAATATTCGGGAGATTCAATACCATGTAACTGCACACTTGTCAAGGGTGTTTTAATAATTATTTGCTGAATAATTTCGGGTTGCTCGTCGGCAAAAACCCCGATAAAATCAATTTTGTCGGGTATTGCGGCGATAATGGCGTTAATTTGCTCGATTTTGACGTAACGAGGCGAACTAGGTACGAGGATAAAACCTAAAGCCGTAGCTCCGCAAGTAGCGATCGCTCGGCCTTGGTCCGGTTGGGTAATGCCGCAAATTTTAATTCGCATTTAATCTTATTCACAAAACGTTACAAAAACTGTTAAGTATTCAAACAAAAAGCAGTTTCGGGTCAAGAGCTTTTTATAATGCCCTGTGATTAACAAAATCTTATCAAGACTGGAGCGCCAATGATCCCTTCTGCCTTACTTTTCGCCACCGCTCAAACCATTCCCTGGAATTTATCCGTCGGCATTACCATGACCTTAGCTAACCTAGTAGCGTTCGTTATCGGTTATTTTGCCATCCAAAATACCGGAGCAGGTCCTGCTTTACCCTTGCCGCAGTTAGCCTCGAAAAAAAGCTTCGGTCTGCCGGAATTATTGGCTACCATGAGTTTTGGCCATATTCTCGGTGCGGGACTGGTTCTCGGTCTTTCTAATGCGGGTATTCTCTAATCAGTGACCAGTAATCAGTGACCAGTAATCAGTAAACCTCAGAGAGAGGAGCAAGGAGCCAGTAGTCAGTAGTCAGGAGAACTAAGCATAAAGAGATTTTAGGCAACTTCATCCCTATTTTTCTCATTTTTGAACTCTCAAAGCTGGATACTTTGCTGACGAATAAGAAGCAGTATTGGCTAAATTAACCCATGAAAGTTAGATGGCTGCGGAAAGAAGTATCGAAAATAATTGGTAAATCCGAACGTTGCTAATCGCTTAATTAATCGTAAATATTGCCTCTAAAGTTAATCTCATAAATAAAGATTTCGTCTGTCTCCTTGCCGATTTCAAAAATAACTCGCATTTTGCCAACACGAATTATGGAGAATCCTTTTAACTCACCTTTAAGTTTTTTGATATCAAGTTCTTCAGGGGGATAAACGTTTTGAGTTTCAAGGCAGGTTTTGAGAATACCAATTTTAGTCAAAACAGATTTTCGGGCATTGGCATCTAGTTTCTCCAAAAATTTATTGGCTGATTTACTGATCCTGATCTTCACGATTAAACCAGCCTGTAATATCAACGAAGCTGTCGTCTTTGTAATCAACAGGATTAAAGTTTGCTTCTATGTCAGCCTGTTCTATATCATCAACATAGGGAATCAGCATCTCGAAGAATTTAAACCATTCTTCCCGCATAACTTCGCAGACGCTTTCCTTGATGATGGTTTTGAGTATTAGAGCATCTAAGGTGTTTGCCGGCTCCATATATTTTCCTCCAATCTACTTGAATTCTAGCAGCAGATCAAGAAAACGGGTTTCTTACAGCAGTTATCTTGATGATCAGGTAGGCAGTTTTCGTTTTGGGGAGTCGGTGGTCGATACCAAATTAGGTTACACTTCATCTTGATGAGCAATTAGATCGTAAAATTTAGGAAGTTATTATGTTGATTTTTCAGGCTTTTTTGTCAGCCGGGTAAAATTTGCTTAAGCAACTAAGTAAAAGTGAGCGATCGATGCTAGAGAAAACACCGGTCACTAACCCCGCCCTAAAAGGGACGGGGCTTGCCTAGACCAATTTAGGCGACGCAAGTAGAGACTACCGCACCGAGACACAATCTG
>MTBT01000162.1 GCA_002282935.1 Microcystis sp. LSC13-02
GCAGGTGCGAAACCCCGCAAGGGAAAGAAGCAGAAACCCAAATCGTGAGGTTTGGGAATCACCGTCCGTTTACGGCGGTGAGGATGTCAATATGAACCTTGAGCAGCAGGCAGCAGTGGGAATTATGAATTATGAATTATGAATTGGGGAGCTTTTTCAGTGATCAGTCAACAGTAAACAGTAATCAGTGAACTGCTCACTGCTCACTGATTGCCTCCTATTGACACAAACGTTGATAAACTGTGGCTAAAGCTTGGACATCACCGACGTTACCCGGGAAAAGAACCACAGGTAAATTAGGAAAGAGGGGATGATCCAATTCTGTGCAGACCATGGAGACACCGGGGAGAATCTGACCGAGTAAACGGGCCGATTGCAGGCTTAAACCCGTACTTAAGACATCATTAGAGGTAATTCCGCCTTTACTGATTAAAAAACTGATGTCACTGGGTAAACCCTTAACAATGTCCATTAACAGGGTGGAGACGGCAACCCCAAAATCAAGACGTTTCTGCACAGAGGCAAAGGTTAACTCTTGCCGACTGGTATAGATCACGGGGGTTTGTTTATTTTTGTGAATAAGCTTGACTTTTTCTAGAACTTGTGCTAGGAGTTGATCTCGTTGGTCAGGACGATCGCGCAATGCCGTCACATCGATTTCGACTCCGACGGTGTTGGGTTGTTGAAGCAGTTCCTGTAATTGTTGGGTAGTTTTTTTGACGTGGGAACCGACGATAATTGCCCCGGCTTCCCCCGTGGGCTTATACTTACCCATAGATTTGGGTGCGATCGGTTGAGTTCCTAAATTAGCCAAAGAAGTTAAAATACTGGCGGCACTACGGAATAAAAATTTTTTTCCTGCCCCTGCGGCGGTTAAAATATCTTCAGCAAAGCGATCGAGATCCGCTTGAGTTTCCCCATCTACCACCCCACATTGATTATTTTTGAGCTTTTGCAGTCGTTCTAAACTACCTTGACGGATATCTGTCAGTAAAAATCTCTCTACATCATCTGCTTTAATTTTACCTTGCGTTTTCTCCTCCACATAATCCGGCAGATAACTGTAATGATAGGCAAAAACCGAATCGCGAGCGAATTCCGTCTCGTGGACGGGAGTGGGAACACCATCGATGATTAAATAATGAATACTATCGCGAGTGATTCTGCCCCCCTCAAAAAAGGCTGGAATCAGGAAATGTGCATCAAAACCGCCCAATTCTTCGGCAATAACATCAGTTTCGATCGGATAATGCCCGCGCAGGGTAGAATCGGAACGACTAACCACCAAAAAATCCTCGATTCCCTCTTTAGTTAAGGCAGTTTTCAGGTTATGACAGACTTCTCGCGTGACAGACTCGGCTTTTTCGGGGGTTAAAGCGCGAGTATTCGTCAAAACAAAGAAAATTGGCGCATTATCTGCCAATCCCAAGCGGAGAGTATCTTCATCCCACCGCATCAATAACAGACAACTATGGACTGTTTGGGAACCTGTCGGGTCATCATCTAAGACTATAATTTTAGGTCTATTATTGCTCATATATTTTTTATCAGGATGGGAGGGACGAAGGAACCAAGAGAATCTGGTTAATAGTTTATCGGGTTCTGGTTCCCCATTAAAGTCGTCCCCTCCGCAAGCAACCGCTATCAATCTTGATCACAATCTGTCCAATATAGGATAAGCTATACCATGATTCATACAGTGACGAAGTTGAGCGCGGGAGACTTCCCTTTGAATACGTTAATTCACCCCACTGCGGTTATCCATCCGTCGGCAAAACTTGCTCCCAAGGTTAAAGTTGGTCCCTATGCTGTGATCGGAGCCAATGTGGAAATTGAAGCTGATACAATTATTGATGCCCATGTGGTCATTGAGGGTCCGACCAAAATTGGCAAGGGTAATCATATTTTTTCCGGGGCTGTTATTGGTAATGAACCACAGGATTTAAAGTATAAAGGTGGCGAAAGTAGGGTAGAAATTGGTGATCATAACCAAATTCGCGAGTTTGTCACAATTAATCGCGCCACGGATACGGGAGAAGTTACCCAAATTGGCAGTAATAATTTATTAATGGCCTATGTTCACGTTGCCCATAATTGTATTTTGCAAGATAACATTATTATCGCTAATAGTGTCGCTTTGGCAGGTCATGTCCAGATCGAATCAAAAGCAGTTATCGGGGGGGTTTTAGGAGTACATCAATTTGTTCATATTGGCAAAATGGCCATGTTAGGAGGAATGAGTCGTATTGATCGCGATGTTCCCCCTTTTACTTTAGTGGAAGGCAATCCCTGTCGGGTGCGAACTCTTAATTTAGTCGGTTTACAAAGAGCCGGTTTTACCGATGAAGATCTAGCTTTACTGAAAAAAGCTTTTCGGATTATCTATCGTTCTAATATAAATCTTCAGGAGGCTTTAGAACAAGTTTCTCTCTTAACCGATAACCCCCATGTTCAACATCTCTGTCAATTTTTACAATCCTCTACCACGGGAGAAAAACGCCGCGGTTTAATTCCGGGGAAATAATCCCAAGGTAGGGTGGGTTAGGCGACAATAACTGATATAATTCACCAATAACTTTACTATTCGCCGTAACCCACCGTTCTCAGAATTTCCCCATTGCCTATATTAAATAATTATCCAAATGCGTATATTTATTAGCACGGGTGAGGTATCGGGTGATTTACAGGCAGCGATGCTGATTGAATCCCTTTTTCAACTAGCTAAAACCCAGGAAATTGAGTTAGAAATTTTTGCGCTCGGCGGCGATCGCATGGAGTTAGCCGGAGCAAAAATGTTGGGTAAAACCACTCGACTGGCTGCCATGGGATTAATTGAATCTATCCCCTTTATTTGGCCAACTTTACAACTACAAAAACGAGCAAAAGAGTTTTTTAGAGATCATCCCCCTGATCTGATTATTTTAATTGATTATGTGGGGGCAAATGTGGCGATCGGTCAATCGGCTAAAAAAATTATTCCCGATGTCCCAATTATTTATTATATTGCCCCACAGGTGTGGATTTGGTCAGAAGAAAATATCCCCTCAGCTAAACTAAGGGCCAGAGCAGAAAAGTTATTTAATACGGAGAAATTAATCGCCATCACCGATAAATTATTGGCAATTTTTCCTGCCGAAGCCCGTTTTTTTGAAACAAAAGGTTTACCGGTAACTTGGGTGGGACATCCTTTAGTTGATCGTATGGCAAATGCTCCCAATCGCCAAGAAATGCGGCAAAAATGGGCAATAAAAACCGAAGAAACGGTGGTCGCTTTGTTACCCGCTTCCCGTCAACAGGAGTTTAAATATCTCGTCCCGACGGTGTGCGCTGCTGCCCAAAAATTACAGGAAAAAATTCCCGATATTAAGTTTTTAATTCCCGTTCCACTAGCTTTATACGAACCCAAAATGCGACAATTAGTGAAGGAATATGGATTAAATGCGGTGATTATGGAACGAGATCAGACTTTAGAAGCAATTGCCGCAGCCGATCTGGCTGTGGCTAAGTCTGGTACAGTTAATCTCGAAATTGCTTTGTTAAATGTGCCGCAGGTGGTGGTTTACCGTTTAAGTGCAGTTACTGCTTGGATTGCCCGCAATATTATGAAGTTGTCTGTACCATTTGTCTCACCGGTAAATTTAGTTTTAATGCGAGAAATTGTTCCCGAATTATTACAAGAGGAAGCTAACCCGGAGAGAATTATGCAGGAATGTCTAGATTTATTATTAAATCAGCAACGTCGGCAAAAAATGTTAGATGAATACGCAGAAACTACAGCCGGTTTAGGAACAGTAGGCAGTTGCGATCGAGTGGCGCAAGAAGTGTTTAATTTTACAGTTCAAGTTCCGAAAAACCAGAAAAAAGCGGGGTAATTTGTAACTACCCCACCAAATATTATCAAGTAATTACGATTACTTAGGGTCTGCTGAATAATGGTAAAACCCTTTTAAAATAAAGCTTTTGACCTGTTAAAGTCCGATGTGCATGCTGCGAAAATAGGATTGGGGAAACTCCTGACTCCTGACTCCTGACTCCTGACTCCTACCACCACCGAAAAACTTTTTCAGCAGACCCTACTTATAAGCGTCCATACCCTCACAGGAACAAACCAGATTTCTGTCCCCGTAAGCATTATCAACCCGTCCCACTACCGGCCAGAATTTATAATCTTTTAGCCAAGAAAGCGGGTAAGCTGCCTGTTGACGGGAATAGGGACGACTCCAATCATCGGCAGTTAAAACTGCGGCTGTGTGGGGGGCATTTTTCAAGGGATTATCATGGATATCCATGCTACCATTAGCGATCGCTTGTACCTCTTGATAGATAGTTAACAAAGCTTCACAAAAACGGTCTAATTCGCCCAAAGATTCGCTTTCCGTGGGTTCCACCATCATTGTACCCGCCACGGGCCAAGAAACCGTCGGCGCGTGGAAACCGAAATCCATCAAGCGTTTTGCCACATCTTCCACCTCGATGCCGGCCTGTTTTTTCAGGGGACGTAAATCAATCACGCACTCGTGGGCGACTGTTCCGGCGCTACCCTTAAATAACACTGGATAGGCCGACTCCAGACGAAAAGCCATATAATTAGCGTTCAAAATTGCCACTTCTGTCGCTTTTTTCAAGCCTGCTGCCCCCATCATAGCGATATACATCCAAGAAATCACCAAAATGCTGGCACTACCCCAAGGCGCGGCCGAAATTGCCCCAATCGAGTCCTGATGCTTACCGTTAGCGGTTTCTGGGGATAATTTCGCCAAAACCAGGGAAACATCGGGCAGAAAAGGCACTAAATGGGATTTTACTCCGATTGGTCCCATACCCGGTCCGCCACCACCGTGGGGAATACAGAAAGTTTTATGGAGATTCAAGTGACAGACATCAGCACCAAAATCCGCCGGACGACATAAACCCACCTGAGCATTCATATTTGCGCCATCCATATAGACTTGACCACCGTATTGATGAATCAAGGCACAAATTTCGCTAATTCCCTGTTCAAAAACGCCGTGAGTGGAAGGATACGTTACCATCAAAGCCGCTAGATTATCCTGATGCTTCTCGGCCTTAGTTTTCAGGTCATCAATATCAATATTGCCCTGAGAATCGCAATTAACCGCCACTACTTTCATACCACACATAACGGCGCTGGCAGGATTAGTCCCGTGAGCGGACTCAGGAATTAAGCAAATCTGACGATGACCTTGACCGCGACTTTCATGGTAGGCTCGGATTACCTGTAAACCGGCATACTCTCCCTGAGAACCAGCGTTCGGTTGTAGGGAAATGCCATCAAACCCGGTAATTTCCCCTAACCAAGTCTCTAACTGTTGAAAGAGCAGTTGATAGCCTTCTGCTTGCTCAATCGGGGCAAAAGGGTGTAATTTGCCGAATTCTGCCCAAGTTACTGGAATCATCTCCGCTACGGCATTCAGTTTCATCGTACAGGAACCGAGGGGAATCATGGAAGTATTTAAGGCTAAATCCTTTGTTTCCAGACGGTGCAGATATCTGAGTAATTCCGTTTCCGAGTGGTAACGATTGAACACCGGTTCGGTAAGATAGGCACTGGTACGGGTTAAATTAGCGGGTAATTCTAGACTAATTTTCTCGACTAATTCGGCCGCGGTAAAGGGTAATTCCCCGGTTGGGGCAAAAATTTGCCATAAATCCCACACATCCCTGAGACTGGTGGTTTCATCGACACTAATTCCTAGATTATTCTCATCAAAATAACGCAGATTAATCTTATGGGTTTTTGCCTTCGCAAGGATGTCCTTAACTCCCGTGGATACCGTAACTTTGAGCGTATCGAAGCACGGTTCTTTCCCCACTTGATAACCCAACTGTTTTAACCCAGTTGCCAATAAAGCGGTTAATTTCTGCACTCTTTGGGCGATTTTCTTGATTCCTTCCGGTCCGTGATAGACCGCGTACATGGAAGCAATCACCGCTAGTAACACCTGTGCGGTACAAATATTACTGGTGGCTTTATCCCGGCGGATATGTTGTTCCCGGGTTTGCAAAGCTAAACGCAGTGCGGGTTTACCCTGACTATCCTTCGATACCCCGACAATGCGCCCCGGAATGCTGCGTTTATAGGCATCTTTGGTGGCAAAATAAGCGGCATGGGGACCCCCATAACCCAAGGGAACCCCAAAGCGTTGACTGCTACCCACGGCAATATCAGCCCCCAATTCGCCGGGGGGAGTCAACAGGGCTAAACTGAGAATATCGGCGGCAACGGTGACTAAAGCCCCATTTTCCTGCGCTTTGGCGATAAATTCCCGATAGTCATAAATTACGCCATCGGTGGCTGGATACTGTAATAATGCGCCAAAAATCGGCGTTTGGAAGTCAAAGAGACGATGATCCTCGATAATAATGTCAATACCTAAAGGAATCGCTCTGGTTTTAACGACTTCAATCGTTTGGGGATGGCAACTACTGGAGATAAAGAAAGCATTGGCTTTAGTTTTACACAGTCCATAACTCATGCTCATCGCTTCCGCGGCTGCTGTTCCTTCATCGAGGAGGGAAGCGTTAGCAATTTCCAGACCGGTTAAGCTAGTGATGAGAGTTTGGAAGTTTAAGAGAGCTTCTAAGCGTCCTTGGGCGATTTCCGCTTGATAGGGAGTATAGGCGGTGTACCAACCCGGATTTTCTAAGATGTTGCGGAGAATTACCGGCGGGGTGATACAGTCATGGTAGCCCATGCCAATAAAGGAGCGAAATACCTGATTTTTGGAGGCAATAGCTTTTAATTGGGCAAGAGCAGCGTATTCACTCAAGGCAGGTGCTAGATTAAGGCTTGTTTGTAAACGAATTCCTGACGGGACAGTTTTAGCGATTAACTCCTCAACGGTAGCAACACCCAAAACCGCCAGCATTTTCTCTATTTCCGTCTCCGTCGGCCCAATGTGACGGTTAACAAAGCTATCGGTACAGTCTAGCAGGTCTTGCAGGTCAGCAGGAGCGAATTCCTCGGTTTTCTCGGCCGTAATTGACCTATTTAGCATATTAATCTCGGTTTCAACAATTACAAAAGTGCTGCGTTTCATCGCTAGGGGTGATTTTAACGCAACTTGTCAAATTTTTGTAATATTTCAAGTCAGCAAGATCAAGCCTAAGCTAATTTGCTATCGACCTATGCACAAAATTAACTTCACTACTGCTTCGTCACCAAAAACCAACCGGAATCCGTCGATCCGATCACCTTTAATCCTTCTAAATCAGTAGCTTCTTTGGTTTGACGATCGATAATTAGGTAGGGTTGTCTGTGACTTTGCCAATGATTGATTAATTCTTCAGCAGCAAGGGGAAAAACCCGACGACCACTATAAAAATTTAACGAGGGGCGCTCATAGGCAAAAGCAACATAAACAGGGTGATCGGCCGGCACATATTTCTCCACTAAACTCGCCACCGGTTTGACGGGGAAATTCTCATTTAATTCCCAGATCCACAGGGGAGAATTGACAAAAATAAACAAAGAAACCAACATTCCCCAGAGTAAAACCACGCTGAATTGTTCCGAGCGCCGAGCTAACAAAATCGCCGTTGTCACCATGGTCAGGGAAAGTGACAATAAGGTTAAAATAATTAAGGGATGGAGAGGTTCGATAGCGACAAAATTACCAGGAAAATAGGCCATTAAAGCTAATAAACCCGCCACAACGCCGATAATACCCAGAATAATTGACCAGATTGGATTATAGGGGCGATCGATGGGAAGATTACCCACCTGCGCCAAGGCATAACCGGCCGCTAAAGCCAAGGCCGGATAGATCGGCAGAATATACCAAGGCAACTTGGTCGCCATTACCGAAACCACCAACAGATAAACACCCGTCCAAACTAACAGTAACTTCGCCCAACTGTAGAGATGTTCCTGACGTGCTAAACGTAAACCCCAAACCGAGAAAATTAACCAAGGCCAACTATATTTAAGAATTTCCAGCAGATAATACCAAAACGGTCCGCGATGATCGTCCAGATCGTCACTAACTCGCTTTAACTGTTGAACAAAAAGGGAATCAAGGAACTCCCGCTCGTAGTGCCAAAATTGGGCGCTATACCAAGCAAAAGCGGGAGTTGCTCCCAATAACCAACCCGACCAAAAATAGGCAGAAGTTAATAACCGGGGGGTATCCCAGAACAGAAAAATCAAGCCGATACCCGCCAATAATAGCCCCATAATACCCTTAGTCAGACAAAGGAGGGCAAATCCTAACCCCGCCCCCAGAGACCAGCGTAAATCGCGCCGTGAGCGCAGTAAACAGACAAACATCAGGATTTCAAAACACAATACCGCTCCATCCAACATGGCTAAACGGCCATGACGCACCACCGGCAAAAGAGTTAGATAGATCAAGGCCGATAGTAAAGCTGGTAAACGAGCGGGAAAAATTTCTCGACCGAGAAGGTAGAGGAGCGGCACCGATAAAGCTGTTAAAAAAGCGGGAATTAGTCTAGTATTGACCTCATTGATGCCCCAGAAATGGTAAGTTAGACCGATCAAACTATGAATCAACGGCGGTTTATTCAGGTAGGGATCACCCCAAAGACTGGGAAATAACCAGCGCAATTGTTCCAGTGGGGTTTGGCTAATTTCCTTGGCCACCTGAGCAATGGTCGCTTCATCCCAATCCCGCAAGGGTAAATTACCTAATCCCACTAGATAGATAATTAAGGCCGCTATTAATAATCCCAGTAAACACAGAAATTCTCTAAAATTTTCTCTCTGACGCAATTTATAGCTAGAATATACCCAAGTAAATTTTTGACGTTTCATAAGCTAGGTCAGTTATCAGTAAACAGTAAACAGTAATCAGTAAACAGTAATCAGTAAACAGTAATCAGTAAGGCTCTCCTAGACTGGTTATAGCAAATTAGTAGTTTCAATGGTTCTTCGTTACTTGGTATGGTTCGATAGGGGGGCATAAATCGACTAAATCCTTATCTGGCAAGAGATTTAATTGATTAGTTCGCTCCATCCCTTATAACCCCCGTCCATTGCATAACACAAACCGAAGAGCCGTTTCAATGAGCCTAATCCCTTAAATAGCCTAGAATCCAACCAAGCAAAAAGCTTTGATTATTTTCTGCTAAAATATCATAACTACTCTAGAAGACCCTTAAAACTCAAATCTGATAACTGATAACCGATAACTGATAACTGATAACTGATAACTGATAACTGATAACTGATAACTGATAACTGATAACTGATGATGTATTGGTATAATGGCGAATTAATCGAGGATGAGCGAATAAGTCTGGGTATTGATGACGTGGGGTTGCTTTATGGAGCCACAATATTTACTACCCTGCGTATCTATCAACAAAGCTTAGATCATCCTCTAACCCATTGGCAAGAGCATCTCGAACGTTTGCACTCTAGTTTACAAGTTTTCCACTGGCCCGCTCCCGATTGGCAGCGAATTCGCCAAGGAGCCGAAAAATTATCCCTATTGTATCCTGTCCTGAGAATTACAATTTTTCCCGATGGTAGGGAGTGGATTAAAGGCAGATTTTTACCCGAAGATTTAAACCTTAGACAAGAGCGGGGAATTATTGGGTGGGTAATAGATAATCCCGCTTGGCAACGCGTTTTAGGAGAACATAAAACTGGTAATTATTTAACCCCTTGGTTAGCGTCACAAACTGCTCAAAAAAAAGGAGCAAAAGAGGCGATATTAGTTGATCGAGTCGGGAATTGGTTAGAAACTAGCACGGGCAATTTATGGGGATGGAAAGATAATTGCTGGTACAGTCCCCTGCTGACTGCTGATATTTTACCCGGGATCGGGCGCTCGGCTTTGATCGGCTGGTTAAAAAAACAAAATATTTCCCTGCAAGAAAATCTCTGGACTCCTGAATTTGTCAGGACTTTACAAGGAATTGCTTATAGTAATTCTCTGGTGGAAATTATCCCTTTTAATTCTATTCTTGGCTGTGATCTAGAGATAAATACAGCTATTTATCGGCAAGTTTTACCGGATTTACAGCAATATTTTTCCAGTCAATTAGAGAATAAATAAGGGTGTGTTACTAGAGGCTAACACACCTAAAATCTGGAAATAATACCGCTCAAGCTTTAAAATTCTCGCTCGGAATTAGCCTCACTATCGCGTTTAGAACCGAGTAAATCTAGTTGATCGACGAGAATCACCGGTTTAGAACGAGCTAATCCCGTGTTTTTATCATTCCAAGTATCCATTTTTAAAGAACCTTTAATCCCGATTAAACCGCCTTTTTTCACATAATTAGCGGCCACCTCCGCCGTTTTGCCCCAAATTTCCAGATCGAACCAATCCGGCTGATCGCTATTTTTAGAGCGACGATTAACCGCTAAAGTGAAAGTACATAAAACCTTACCCGACTCGAAATACTTGGTTTCCGGGTCTCTCCCCGCTCGTCCCACCAAATGAACCAGATTTAAACTCATGGTCTTAAATCCTCAATTTAGTACAATAGTATGTTTATTTTAGCCCGAAACCCTGACTTTGACCGGTGGGCAGCCAGAAAATTAGGCCGAAGACTTGCGTAAATCTGGAGAGAAAGAAGCGATAATTAACTAGACTTGAGAAACAAAACGTAATAAAATCCAAGTCGATTCGATCGAAAATCTAGCTATAGCAAGCAACGTTGTTATCAGAACAGGAGTGAAAACAAGTGGGTTTTTTTAGAGGTCTAGCCTTATCAAGGGACATAGGTATAGACTTGGGGACAGCAAACACCCTCGTTTATGTGTCAGGGAAAGGCATCGTTTTAGAGGAACCATCGGTAGTGGCGATCGATCAAGATCGTAACCCGATCGCTGTCGGGGAGGAGGCCAAAAAAATGCTCGGTCGGACTCCGGGCCATGTCACCGCTCTGCGACCCCTGCGCGATGGGGTAATCGCCGATTTTTACAGTTGCGAAATCATGTTAGCGGAATTCATCAAACGAGCGCTCGATGGCACGATTGGCAATCCCCGCATGGTAATCGGTGTTCCCAGTGGGATTACTGGAGTAGAAAGACGTGCGGTGGTGGATGCGGCCAAAAATGCCGGCTCGCGAGAAGTGGGGTTAATTGATGAACCGGTTGCTGCGGCCTTGGGTGCCGGTTTACCCGTCTCGGAAGCGACGGGAAATATGATCATCGATATCGGTGGTGGCACGACGGAAGTGGCGATTCTCAGTCTTGATGGGACGGTGATCAGCGAATCGGTGCGCGTCGCTGGGGATGAACTCACGGAAGCAATTATCGCTTATCTAAAAAAAGTCCATAACCTAATTATCGGGGAACGCACGGCCGAAGATATTAAAATTCGCCTTGGTTCAGCTTATCCCTCCCCCGGAGATGAATTTCCTCCTCTGGAAGTGCGGGGATTGCATCTCATGTCCGGTTTACCCCGCACCGTGACGATAAAAGCGGAAGAAGTGCGGGAAAGTATGGATGAGCCACTTTCCGTGATCGTTGATGCGATCAAACGTACCCTAGAAAAAACTCCCCCCGAATTAGCGGCCGATATTATCGATCGCGGCATCATGTTAGCGGGAGGGGGTGCTTTATTACGGGGACTCGATCGCCTAGTCAGTCACGAAACCGGTATCGTTACCCATATCGCTGAAGATCCCCTGCGCTGTGTTGTCAAAGGCACGGGAGAAGTGTTAAAAAATCAGAAACTCTTTGAGCGGATCGTTAATGAAACAACTCGCAATGTCTAAAGGTCACTAGGATCGGTTAGCCGTTAGCTATCAGCAGCGGAAAAATACACGGATTCTCACTCTACACAGCCAAGAGGTTTTAAATCGCTCATGTATTCAGCACGACGAAAATGGACACAGCAGGGATGGCGACTTTTTCTGCTCGCTGCCGCTTTGGGGGTAGCTTGGTACATTCGTACCTATCAAAGTGGGGCGATTTTAGAATTGTATGGTTTATTAACCCGCCCTTTTCAGGGAGAGGAAACTAATCTGCAAGAGCAACTTCTGGCCGATCAACGGGTGCGAGAATTACAAAATCGTTTAAGTGAAGTCGAATATCAAAATCAACAATTAAAAAAACAGCTTGGTTATTATCAAACCCAGAAAAAACCCCTGATTTCTGCCCCAATTATTGGCCGCAGCGCTGATGATTGGTGGCAACAGGTAATTATCGGTCGGGGTAGCACCGATGGTGTGGAAGTGGGTGCTTCGGTGACGGGAATTGGCGGTTTAGTGGGACGGATTACGGAAGTTACTCCCCACACCAGCAAAGTTTTATTGGTCAGTAATTCCCAAAGTCGCATCGGAGCAACGGTGAATCGTAGTCGGGCCATGGGTTTAATTCAAGGTCAGGATTCCCAAGTCGCCACCCTGCGCTTTTTTGAAAAAGCTCCCGATGTGAAACCGGGAGATGTGGTGACAACTTCGGCTTTTAGTAGTCTTTTTTCGCCAGGTTTGCCCATCGGTCGCATAATTTCCCTTAATTTACAGGAAAATCCCGCCCCCACCGCCAAAATTGAATTTACCGCCACCGTGGACAATCTCGAATGGGTCTTCGTTCACCCGCAACCCCAGCAGTGAGAGGGGGAATTATGCTGAAATTAAGCCGTTTATCAGCCCGTTCTCGTTTTATACTGAATATTTTAGTCACTGTCGCTTCACTGCTTCTCTGTACCTTTCTTTCCTTAATGCGGCTGCCCGGTATGGAGATTTTAGGCATCGCTCCCAATTGGTTACTGATTTGGTTGGTTAGTTGGAGTCTCAATCGCTCTTGTCTCGATAGTGTGGTGGCCGGATTAGCGCTCGGCACTATTCAAGATAGTCTTACCTCTAATTATCCTTCCCATATCATGGTTTTTGGTCTCATCGGCTTCCTCACTTCCCGTTTACACCGACAACGTTATGTTCAAGAAGAATTAATCGCTGTGGTCTTAATTGTCTTTGTTATGACTTTAATTGCCGATGGTGCGCTCGCTTTTCAATACTATCTACAAGGAGGCAAAAATCTCCCTGATCTTTGGCTCGATTATCAACGCCTTGGCCTCACTTCTGCTCTGCTTAGTAGTCTCTGGACTCCCCTCGTCTATTATCCCCTCCAGCAATGGTGGCGACAATTTAGCGATCGGTAAGTAGTCGGCTTTTTCAGTTATCAGTTATCAGTGAGCAGTGATCAGATTTGAGTTTTCAGTTCACTGATTAATGATTACTGTTTACTGTTTACTATTTACTGATTACTGATTACTGATTACTGATCACTGATTACTTATCCTCACCCGCTCAACTAACATGAAATACAAACAAAAACTTAGTCAATTTTTTCATAATCTTGCTAATAAATTAGAGAATTCCGAGCAACCCCCTAAAGTCGCTCCTATCGACTCCGAATCTGCGCCAGTTGCGGGGGAAAAGCCATTAGAAGCCGCTTCCGAAGAAAAAAAGGTTAATTTAGTCTCCCGAACCAGTAGCAAGGCTCTAGAGACGTTAAAACCCTTAAAAAACAAATTTACTACCCTGATCGACAATTCCCCCTTACCGCAATGGCGACAACATCCCCGCTTTGGGTTGTACTTGGGATTGGGATTAGGCGTAACTGGGGGCATTTTAGGGGTAGGTTGGGGCATTTATCGCCTTGAAACCTCTCTACCGCAAAATATCGCCGATATACAAACCTATGCTCGTCCCAGCACCCTAACCATTCAAGCCGCTAATGGGGAAATCCTCAAGCAAAATGGCCCTAGCACTTACGAAACCGTGAAAATTGCCCAAGTTCCCCAACTGGTACAGGAGGCCTTTATCGCTAGTGAAGACCGCCGTTTTCGCGAACACGGGGGAGTTGATGGCCAGGGTATTGCTCGCGCTCTCTTTTCTAACCTGAGAGCCGGGGGAGTGGTGGAAGGAGGCAGCACCATCACCCAGCAATTGGCTCGGATTGTCTTTTTATCCCAAGAAAGGAGCTTTGATCGCAAATTACGGGAAATGCGTATCGCTCAGAAAATAGAAGATAAATATACAAAAGACCAGATTTTAGAGCGTTATTTTCACCTAGTTTATCTCGGTTCCGGGGCCTACGGTCTTGCCGATGCCGCTTGGTTATATTTCAGTAAACCCGTCGATAAATTAACTCTAGCCGAAGCTGCCACCCTTGCAGGGATTGTTCCCGCTCCTAGTCTCTATTCTCCCCTCGAAAACCCTAAATCTGCCCTAGAACGGCGTAATATCGTCCTAAAAACTATGGCCGAGGTGGGATTTATTACTAACGCTCAAGCAGAACTGGCGATCGCATCTCCCCTAGGCATTAAAACCAGTCCCCTAAAACGTCTGCAACGGCAAGCGGCCTATTTTACCGATTATGTGGAAAAAGAACTGCCGCAACTGGTTCCCGCTAAAACCCTAGAAGCGGGGGGATTGGTGGTAAAAACTACCCTTAATCCTCGTTGGCAAAGCGAAGGGGAGGAAGTGGTAGAAAGAGCGGTTTCTCGTTATGGCAAGTGGCAGAACTTCCAACAGGCGGCTTTAGTGGCAATTGACCCCAAAAATGGACAAATTAAGGCCATGGTCGGGGGAATTGACCACGATAAGAATCAATTCAATCGGGTGACACAGGCAAAACGTCAGCCAGGATCTACTTTTAAGCCTTTTGTCTATGCGGCGGCGATTGCGGCGGGGAAATCCCCCTATTCTAATTATAAAGATGCACAGTATGTGGTGGATGGTTATAAACCAGAAAACTACGGCGATAAGTATAGCGGCCGCGAGGTGTCCATGCGCGATGCTTTGACTTCTTCCCTGAATGTGGTGG
Organism: Microcystis sp. LSC13-02; assembly: GCA_002282935.1. Lineage (GTDB taxonomy): Bacteria > Cyanobacteriota > Cyanobacteriia > Cyanobacteriales > Microcystaceae > Microcystis. The sequence continues at coordinate 14,774 of MTBT01000162.1, forward strand.
CAGTTCAGGTGTTAGTGGCTGTGGGTTGGAATCCGGTGATTAAATTAGCTCAAGATCTGGGTATCCAGTCGAAACTTTTACCCACTTATTCTTTGGCTTTGGGTGCTTCGGAAGTCAATCTTTTAGAATTGACTAGCGCCTACGGAACCTTTGCTAATAATGGTGTGCATCAACCAGTTTACGGTATTAATCAGGTACTTGATCGCCATGGTAAAGTAATTTATCAAGCCAATTTTAAACCGAAAACTGCTCTCAATCAAAACACGGCGGCGACGATGACTTGGATGCTGCAGGATGTGGTTAATTCGGGAACGGGAACCCCCGCACAAATTGGTCGTCCGGTGGCAGGAAAAACCGGCACTTCTGACAAGGCTCGCGACCTTTGGTTCGTCGGTTATATTCCCCAATTAGTCACGGGAATTTGGCTCGGTAATGACAATAATAAACCCACCAATGGAGCCAGTACCATGTCCGCTTGGATGTGGCGACAATTTATGTTAGAAGCAATTAAGGATATTCCCTATCAAGGTTTCCCAGAACCGAATTTAGGCAAACGTCCAGTGACAGTAAAAGCGGAACCCATTAAACCCCGACGTACCTACTTTACCCAAACTACTAACAATCGTTTAGCCAGCAGCGATGAGGGTTCCCCCACCGAAGGACCCATCCGCAGACGGCGACGGGTTCGGGTAAGTCACGAGCAAACTATCGTTCGTTCTCATACTAGCGAACCCAGCCAACGCCGTTCTAGTCGTCGGCGTACTACCGTCGCTCCTACCAGCGCCGCTGCTCCTCGTCCTGAAAATACGGCCCCCCCGGCAGCCGAACCGATTACCGTTCCCGTCACTGTGGCAGCTCCCGAAACTCGTTCGGTTCCCCTACAGGTAACTCCTCCCCCCGATGTGACTCCTCCTGCACCCCCAGCAGAAAGACGCTGAATCGGCGAAAAAACCCCGCAGGATTTGCGGGGGTTACAGTTCCACAACTGCTCGGTAAAATCTTGGAAAAAAATCGGATTTTTGGCGGCGAAACTGGGTAAATTGGCCGAAAGCTTGCCGCTATAATAACTAAAAAGCCTGTTTAATGCCGATGACCAGTCTTATTTCCCCCACTACCGTCTCCTCAACCCGTTTAAGTCTCAGCTATCAAGTGGCTATGCCGGAACCGACTTCACACCTCTTTGAAGTTACTCTACAGATTAGTGGTTGGCAAGCACCGATTTTAAACCTAAAAATGCCGGTTTGGACTCCCGGTTCCTATCTAGTGCGGGAATACTCCCGTTTAGTCCAAGATTTTCAAGCTGTTAACCTCAACAGTCGCAAAGTTGCTAAAAATCACTGGCAGATTGACACCGGTAATAGTTCAGAAATAACAGTCAAATATCGCGTTTTTGCCCACGATTTAACCGTCAGAACCAACCATCTCGATGATACTCACGGTTACTTCAACGGGGCCGCTTTATTTTTCTATATCCCCGATTATCAAAAACATCCCCTCACCCTGACAATTATCCCCCCCCATGCCGATTGGCGCGTTACCACTACCTTAAAATCTTTATCCGGACAGAAAAACACTTTTCACGTTCCCGATTTTGATACCCTGGTGGACAGTCCTGTGGAGGTGGGGATTCATCAGTTATACGATTTTGTCGTCGAGGGAAAACCCCATCAATTAGCTATCTGGGGACGGGGAAACGCCAATCCTAGTCAAATTATCGCCGATACCACTAAAATTATTCAAACCGAGTCGGCTATGTTCGGTGGACTTCCTTATGATAATTATCTCTTTTTGCTACATCTTTCGGCGGCTGGTTACGGGGGACTAGAACATAAAAATTCCTGTACCCTTAACTATATGCGTTTGGGATTAGGAGATAAGGATAAATATAATCGTTTTCTGCAATTAGTCGCCCATGAGTTCTTTCATCTCTGGAATATCAAGCGTATTCGCCCAAAAGCTTTAGAAAGCTTCGATTATGATGCAGAGAATTATACTTCTTCCCTCTGGTTTGCCGAAGGAACCACCAGTTATTACGATATGATAATCCCTCTACGGGCAGGAATATACGATAGTAAGACTTTTTTAGAGCTTTTAAGCAAGGAAATCACCCGTTATCTCAATATACCCGGTCGTCTTGTCCAACCGCTAGGCGAATCTAGTTTCGATGCCTGGATAAAACTCTACCGACGGGATAGCAATAGCGATAATAGTCAAATTTCCTACTATCTCAAGGGGGAATTATTGTCGCTGCTTCTCGATTTACTAATTCGCACCCACACCGATAACCGTCGTTGCCTCGATGATGTTTTACGCTCGATGTGGCAACATTTCGGTAAAGAGGAGATTGGTTATACCGATGGGGAATTGCAAGCAATTCTCGAATCTGCCGCAGGGGTGGATTTAAGCGACTTCTACCGCCGTTACATCGACGGTTTAGAAGAATTACCCTTTAATGAATATCTTGAACCTTTTGGACTCTATCTGCGGGGTGTTGGCAATGGGGAGACGATACCTCATCTGGGAATGCGGGTACAGAGTGAAGCGGGTAAAGAAATGATTAAATTTGTCGAGATGGGTTCTCCTTGTCAAAAAGCGGGAATTAATGCTGATGATGAGTTATTAGCCATCGATGGATTGCGGGTGACGGCGGAACAGTTAAACGAAAGATTAAAAGACTACCGCGCAGGTGATATTATTCAGATAACAGTCTTTCATCTCGATGAATTGCGAACCCTTGCTGTTCCACTGGCCACCCCGCAGACGATTCGCTATGAAATTATCAGGGTAGAAAATCCTTCTAATAGCCAGAAACAAAATTTTTCCGCATGGGTAAATCCCGTTTAGTTCTTGGTTAAATCAACAAAAAAATGTCTATTACCGCCGAAATTACTTTCCTTCCTCTCGCCTATTTTGAGAATAAATTTATCCCTTTCAGTGAGGCAAAATTATCCATTGCTACCCACGCACTACACTACGGAACTGCCGCTTTTGGGGGTTTACGAGGTACTCCCGACCCTAGCAATCCCAGACAGATATTATTATTTAGATTAGACCGTCATTCTCAGCGTTTAAGTCAAAGTGCTAAGTTTCTTAATTACGAGATTCCTGCCGATAAAATCTATCAAATAATTATCGATTTTGTGAAAAAGAATCAGTGTCATCGACCTTTTTATATTCGTCCCCTTGTCTATAGTTCGGGGTTGGGAATTGCCCCGCGATTGCATGGTATCGAGAAGGATTTTCTCGTCTATGGTCTAGAAATGGATGATTATTTAGCAGCTGATGGGGTTAACTGTCGGATTAGTTCTTGGTATCGTCAAGAGGATAGAAGTTTCCCGTTGCGAGGTAAAATTAGCGCCGCTTATATCACTTCTGCTTTAGCAAAAACGGAAGCGGTAGAATCGGGGTTTGATGAGGCAATTTTGATGAATTCTCAGGGTAAAGTCTGTGAAGCGACGGGAATGAATATTTTTATTATCAGAAATGGTCAGCTAATTACTCCTAGTTTTGACCAAGATATTCTAGAGGGGATTACTAGAGATAGTGTTTTAACGATTGCGCGGGATTTAGGTATTCCGGTTATTGAAAGACCTGTAGATAAGACGGAGTTATTTATCGCTGATGAGGTGTTTTTAAGTGGCACTGCGGCGAAAATTACTCCGATTAAAAGGATTGAAACTTTTTCTTTACCCGCGGCTAAACCGATTACTTATCAGTTAAAAGAAAAGTTAAGTTCTATCGTTCTCAATCAGGAACCAAAGTATCAAGATTGGATTACTAAAGTTCCTTTATAGTTAGAGAAATTAACTTAATTTCTCCTTGAGATGCGTCATCATTTTACGCATCTCAAGGAACCCTGAAATAAACGGAATTTATCTATTTTTAGGTTTGGCTCCTTCCTGTATATAGGGTATAGTTTTATTGGGATCAATCTTCAGCACGGGTTTCTTCCCTGTTGCTGTTTTTTATTGTTGATTGTCGGTTTTTTGCTGATTTTGATTATTATCGGTTGTATGTTCCATAGTAGAGCAAATAAGTATGATTATACCTTAAACTCTCTCAAAGTTGTCAAGGATAGTATTAATCCACTAAAGACAAAACTTACTTTGATTCTAACTATTAGTTTATTGGTATTTTGGTTAATTGTGGCCAAGATTTACCTACTTATATAGTTTCCCTTGAATATAACCAATCTCTTTATGCTTGGGTTAAGCTGTCCTGCATTTAAACGATGTCTTGGAAATTTTATTACAAATGCTCAAACTCTCAAACTAGGGATGAATTTCCGGTATCACTGGTCACTGAAATAGGTACAATAAACAGTGGCTCGTTTTCATAGAGAACTTAAATGACGCAAAATAATCCCTTAGAGTTGATTGAGAAGTTAGAAACAGGAATCCCCGGCTTTGATTTTCTTTCGGAAGGGGGATTGCCGAAAGGACGAGCAACTTTGATAGCGGGGACGGCAGGAAGTGCTAAAACGGTCTTTGCCTGTCAATTTCTCGCAGAAGGCATCAAAAATGGAGAAAATGGCGTTTTTGTCACCTTCGAGGAGCCACCCCAAGCACTCAGAAAAAATATGGGTGGTTTTGGTTGGAATATCCGGCAGTGGGAGGAGAATCGCCAATGGGCCTTTGTCGATGCTTCCCCCCAACCGGAAGAAAAGCCGATGGTGACAGGAGAATACGACCTAGGCGCATTAATCGCTCGCATTGAGTTTGCTATTCGCAAAAATAAAGCCAAACGGGTGTCTATGGATTCTTTAGGCGCAATTTTTAGCCATTTAAGTGATAGCGCTCAAGTGAGAAGTGATCTTTTTCGTCTGGCAACCGCTTTGCGAGAATTGGAAGTAACAGCGATTATGACCGCAGAAAGAACCCAAGAATACGGCGAAATCAGTCGTTATGGGGTGGAGGAGTTTGTGGCCGATAATGTGGTGATTTTACGCAACGTTTTAACCGATGAGAAAAGAAGAAGGACGATCGAAATTTTAAAATATCGGGGAACCGATCACCAAAAAGGAGAATTTCCTTTTACAATTATTCCCAACAAAGGGGCCGTGATTATTCCTTTATCAGCTATTGAACTAGAACAAAAATCCTCTAATATTCGTATTACTTCCGGCAGCCTGGAACTCGATAGAATGTGTGGTGGTGGTTTCTTCCGCGATTCGGTTATTTTGGTTTCGGGAGCCACGGGAACAGGAAAAACCCTCATGGTGACAGAATTTATGGCCGGGGGAGTAACCAATGGGGAAAGATGTTTAATTTTTGCCTTCGAGGAAAGTCGCGAACAGTTATTTAGAAATGCTACCGGTTGGGGTGTGGATTATGACCGCATGGAAAAGGAAGGTAAATTAAAGGTAGTCTGCCGTTATCCCGAAACTACGGGTTTGGAAAATCATCTAATTATGATGAAGGAAATTATCGAGGAGTTTCAACCGAATCGAGTGGCAGTAGATAGTTTATCTGCTTTAGAAAGGGTTTCTAATCTGAAAGGATTTCGGGAATTTATTATCGGTTTGACTTCTTTTATTAAGCAAAAAGAGGTGGGAGGATTATTTACTTCCACCACTCCCACTTTATTAGGAGGTTCCTCGATCACAGAAGCGCATATTTCTACAATTACTGATTCAATTATTCTGCTGCGTTATGTGGAAATGTATGGAGAAATGCGCCGCGGTATCACTGTTTTAAAAATGCGCGGTTCTATGCACGATAAGGATATTCGTGAGTTTTCGATCGATCATCAAGGTATGCACATCGGTCAACCTTTCCGTAATGTTACCGGAATTCTGGCTGGAACTCCTATGTACACAGCACAAACAGAAGTAGAACGTTTGAGTGGATTATTCGAGGATCGTAGTTAAAATACAGCAGCATTTGCTAATCGCACATCGGCCGTTAGCTTTTTTCTCCCTATCTCCTTCTTGCTTTCTTGATATGTATATGTCTAAAAACTTTTGCTTTATTTTTCTAGGTCTTTTACTGATAAATAACCTACATTTATCAGCCTTGGCAGAAACAGTTTTACAAAGAATTGCTCGCACGGGAGAATTAAAAGCGGCAGCCAGAAAAGACGCTACTCCCTTTAGTTATATCGATGAGAAAACGGGACAATGGACAGGTTACGGAGTGGAATTAATGCGCTTAGTCCAACGTCGATTAGAACAACAATTAGGTAAACCGATTACAATAACCTTTACAGAAGCGACGACTAATAATCGTTTTCAGCAAGTGGAACAGGGACAAGTAGATTTATCCTGTAATGCGGCAACAATTACGGAAGAAAGACTAGAAAAGGTTAATTTTTCTATTCCTTATTTTATGACAGGAGCGCAATTTTTAACTAAAAGGGAAAATGTTGATAAAATAGATATTAATAACACTTTAGCGGCAGTTGCGATCGCCTATATTCCCCACACCACCACCGATAGTATTATTCGTTATATCTATCCTCTGGCTAATTGGCAAGCTGTCAGCGATCGAAGTGAAGCAGTGGCAAAATTACAAAGGGGAGAAGTAAAAGCAGTGGTTAGTGATGGAATTCTTCTGCTGGGGGAAATCATTAAACAAGGACAGGATCCGCGACAATTTGTGCTACTACCCCGTCAACCGATTACCACCGAACTTTATGGCTGTATTTTACCCAAAAACGATCCCGAATGGAAAAAATTTGTTGATACTGTCGTCGGCAGCAATGATAACCAGAAACTGCGAGAACAATGGTTTAATTTAGAGGAAAGTTCTTTCCCCTATAGGATTCTCAATCAACCCTAAAAATAGACTGTGATTGCTGAAAATTAAAGGTCAGTAAATTCTAGTTTTTTGCTTTTTACTTGTTACTTTTTCCTGAAAAATTATGTCTTTTGTCGGTTTACATATTCACAGTGATTATAGCTTACTTGATGGTGCTTCCCAATTACCGGCACTAATTGATCGAGCGATCGAATTAGGACAACCAGCGATCGCTTTAACCGATCATGGAGTCATGTATGGTGCGATCGAATTAATTAAAACCTGTCGTAATAAGGGAATAAAACCAATTATTGGCAACGAAATGTATGTAGTCAATGGCGATATTGAAGTCAATCTTCGCCACCGAAAATATCATCAAGTTGTTTTAGCCAAAAATACCCAAGGCTATAAAAATCTGGTTAAATTAACTACTATTTCTAATCTGAAAGGTATTCAAGGTAAAGGCATTTTTGCTCGTCCTTGTATCAATAAAGAGTTACTCCAACAATACCACGAAGGATTGATAGTTACCAGTGCTTGCTTGGGTGGAGAGATTCCCCAAGCGATTTTAGCTAATAATAGAAAACTGGCTAAGGAAACTGCTAAATGGTATAAAAAACTTTTTGGTGATGATTTTTACTTAGAAATTCAAGACCACGGTTCTAAAGAAGATCGGATTGTTAATGTAGAAATAGTTAAAATTGCTAAAGAATTAGGAATTAAAGTAGTTGCTACTAACGATTCTCACTTTATTTCCTGTTACGATGTAGAGGCACACGATGCCTTGCTTTGTATTCAAACTAGCAAGTTAATTACTGAAGACAAACGCCTCCGTTATAGCGGCACAGAATACTTAAAATCTGCTGATGAAATGCGTTTACTTTTCCGTGATCATCTGCCCGAAGATGTGATTGAAGAAGCGATTAATAACACCTTAGAAGTAGCAGAAAAAGTCGAACCTTATAACATATTTAATGAACCGAGACTCCCTAATTATCCTGTTCCTGCGGGACATACTGCCGATAGTTATGTAGAAGAAATTGCTTGGTTAGGATTACTAGAAAGATTAAAATGTCCTTCTCGTCACGAGATTGAGCCTGTTTACAAAGAAAGGCTTGAATACGAATTAAAAATGTTACAGAAAATGGGATTTTCTACCTATTTTCTCGTCGTTTGGGACTATATAAAATATGCTAGAGATCATGATATTCCCGTCGGTCCAGGACGCGGTTCTGCGGCGGGTTCTTTGGTGGCATATTCTTTAAAAATAACCAATATTGATCCCGTTCATCACGGTTTATTATTTGAGCGTTTTCTCAATCCTGAACGGAAATCTATGCCTGATATTGATACGGATTTCTGTATCGAGAGACGGGATGAAATGATCCAATACGTCACGGAAAAATACGGGGAGGCTAATGTTGCCCAAATCATTACTTTTAACCGCATGACATCAAAAGCTGTCTTAAAAGATGTGGCGCGGGTGTTAGATATTCCCTACGCCGAATCGGATAAAATGGCGAAAATGATTCCCGTTTCTCGCGGTAAACCCACACCTTTAAAAGTGATGATTTCCGATGAAACTCCCGAACCAGCATTTAAAGAAAGATACGATACGGAACCCCATGTGCGTCATTGGTTAGATATGGCAATTCGTATCGAAGGTACTAACAAAACCTTCGGAGTTCATGCTGCGGGAGTCGTCATTTCTTCCCAACCTTTAGATGAAGTGGTTCCCCTCCAGAAAAATAATGATGGGGCGGTAATTACGCAATATTTTATGGAGGATTTAGAATCATTGGGATTGTTAAAAATGGACTTTTTAGGGTTAAGAAATTTAACCACTTTGAAAAAAACCGCCGATTTAATTAAACAAAATCAGGGTATAGATATCGATCTCGAACAATTGCCTTTAGATGAAAGAAAAGCCCTGCAAATTCGGGCTAAAGGGGAACATAAAAAACTACCTCCCGATATTCTCAAAACCCACGGATTACTAGAAGAAGGGGATTTAGAAGGTATTTTCCAGTTAGAATCATCGGGGATGAAACAGATCGTTAAAGAGTTAAAACCATCGGGTATTGAGGACATATCTTCAATCTTAGCACTCTATCGCCCTGGTCCTTTAGATGCGGGATTAATTCCTCTCTTTATTGGCAGAAAACACGGTAGAGAACCCATTCGTTATGATCATCCTTTATTGGAACCAATTCTTAAGGAAACCTACGCAGTTTTAGTCTATCAAGAACAGATTATGAAAATGGCGCAGGATTTAGCCGGTTATTCCCTAGGAGAAGCGGATCTATTGCGTCGGGCAATGGGTAAGAAAAAAGCCTCCGAAATGCAGAAACAAAGGGAGATGTTTATCGATGGTGCTGCTAAAAATGGTGTGGAAAAAAGAATCGCTGAAAATCTCTTTGAACAGATGGTAAATTTTGCCGAATATTGTCTAGGAGGTGAGACGTTAATTTTAACTGAGGAATACGGATTATTACCAATTGCTAAAATTGTGAGCGAAGAAATTAACTGCACTGTTTATACTGTTGACCAAAATGGTTTTGTTTATAGTCAACCAATCTCTCAATGGCACGAGCGAGGTTTACAAGAAGTCTTTGAATACACCCTAGAAAATGGGCAAACTATCCAAGCAACCAAAGATCATAAATTTATGACTAGCGACGGAGAAATGTTAGCCATAGATACAATATTTGAGCGAGGTTTAGATTTAAAATCCTCTGATTTTTCCTAAAAGCCAAACCCCCCAATCTTGTGTGATTGAGGGGTTAGAAAGAATAATCCTGGCATCGAGCTATTGTCCCGGTCGGCAACCCGACAAGTATCTT
>MTBT01000163.1 GCA_002282935.1 Microcystis sp. LSC13-02
TTTCCCCCCAATCACTCCAAGGGTCGGCACTTTTTGAGGGAAAAAAAGTCTAAAAACCTTGTTGGATAAGGTTTTTAGATTTATTCAGCAAGCCCTAATTAAGCCTAACTGTTAATAGCCTAAGGATAGGCACTACCATTAGATTCCATAGGCATCAACCATTGGGAGATAGTTTCTAGTTTTTGACGGATTTGATCGAGTTGATCCTGCACGGGTTGCAGAAAAGTTTCGTACTGTTGTACCTGAGTTTTTAAACGCAATAAGGCCAGATTAGCATCGCGCCATTGTCGCTCCTGTTCTTCAAATTCACGAGTTTTTTGCTCTAAATCCGACCATTGCTCATCAATAGTATCTCTGTTTTTTGGTAAATCCTCTTGTAGTCGCTTGATTTCTGCTGCTAAACGTTGACTTTCTTGGAGATTATTTTGATAACTATCCTCCAAGAGAATTAACAATGGTTCAAAGCTACATTTTTGGGCATCTTCTGGGGATAAAATTCCCTGTCTCCGTTGCAGAATTTTCAGATGTTGAGAGCGAATAGCTTGCCTTTCCTGGAGATTACGTCTTTGTCCGACCAAAGTTGCCGCCAGCATTCCTTTTTTTTCCTGTTCCTCGGCTAATTCTTCTTCTAAATTAGCTCGCTCTGATTCATCTATTGTGGCCATTCTTGCTTCTAATTCTTCCACGGTTTGGCATTGGAGAGTTAATTCTTCCTCTTGGTCGTTGACAAAAATTTCCCAGCGCTTGAGGTCTGTTTGTAAGTTCTTAACTAAGCTCTCCAATTCTTCTAAAGGCATTTTTTCAAGAGCTTCTAGATCGATTTTACCATCAAAATCTAGTTCTTCCCCTTGCAGGAGACGAAGGAGCATTTGTCGAGTAGAATCAGTGGTTTGTAGGGTGAGGTTAAGGCTCTCGAATAATTCCTGTTTTTGACTCAGAACAGTTTCTTGTATTTGTAATTGTATTTTAGCCGTTTCCAAAGCCCCGCGACTCGTCTGTAATTCCCTCGCTCTTTGTTCGAGATAATCGAGCATTTCATTGTTGGCGAACTGACGATTTTCTACAGCTTTTTTCTGCTCCTCTAAACTCTGCCAACAACTATTTAAAATATTCTGTTGTTCCTGCACAGATTCAAGAGTGGAATGGAGAATTTGTGAGGGAGAATTGCCCCGATGATGATTATTAGCTAAACGCTCCGCTAGAGAGCGAATAAATTGTTGTTTTTCTGGGGAAAGATTGGGGGAGGAGTTAAAATTTATTTGTCCTTCTTCCAGGTGTCGCTGTTGCTCGTTTAATTGTTGTTTTAGGGTTTCCAGTTCTTGTCTTTTGCGCTCTAAATACTCGAATTCTGCCTCTATTTGTTCAATTTGCTCGATTCTTGTCTCCATTTCCATTTTCTGGCGGTTGAGAATCTCGCTTTGATAGGTGAGGGATTGTTTCCACTCCTCGATTTTCTCTTGATCTTTCTTGCTGCGCTCCATCAAACGGGCAATCTTTTGCAGTTGCCGCACCATCTCCGCTCCCGCTAATTCCGGGTTTCCTTGCAGTTGACGATTATTGCTCAAATTTACCAAGAGAAGCGCACCTTCACCCAGGGAGTTAGTTTCGTCGTAGGTTAAGATATCTTCCCCCGGTATGGCACTCCACGTCTGATCGTTATGCTGACAGGCCAATAGTTTCAATTCGGTTTTGTAACCACCGATAAAACCTCTAGTCTGTTTTTTTACTTCTGTAAGGTATAGCACGAGTAGTCGTCCTCCATAATAAAAGTTTTTTTGACTTCTCCGACCCATAAATGATAGAGAATTATAAGCGGACTTCGCGTCTTTTTAGCTGACCAGAACTTGAATTTCTGGGGACGAGTCAAAACGCCCCTAGACACTCGACTTAAATTAAAATTAAGTGTTGTGCTTACTTTCCGAATTATGTTAGCTGCCCCATTAGCATCAGCATTAATGTACTGATTTTGAGCAGCCCGATACAATCCTCTTTTTGTTCTCTTTCCTGATGGTTGCCACCCTTCGGTTTTTTTACCAAATTTAGGTAGCGAGTCATTGTCTAAAAAAGAAGCTTTTAATGGATAACTTTCCTCGGTTTCAATAAACTTAATCCCACAATGTTCACACACTTTTCTAATGCGTTCTTTGAGTTTTGCTGTAGGAATTGAAACAAAAGATTGATGATTATTTTGGACTAAATTACATTCTTGTTTTTGTTCTTTATTCCATCCAAAAACAACCACTCCAATTTGATGCTCAATGCAGTAATTAATAACCAGTCTAGCTGCTTTATTAACAGCATCTCTTATTTGTCGATTACGCTTTTCTGTGATTTTAGCGAGTTGGTTTGACCAAAATCCTTGAGGTTTTCCTTCTTTGAGAGTAGCTACCTGTTTGTTGTACCAACGATTAACAAACTTAAGATGTCTTCCATCAATTATAAAGCTAGTACCGAGACTAGAAACTCCTGTTAGCCAATTCTTTAAACCCCGATCTAAACCTAGCACATTATCGGGATTGACCTCAATCTCGACTGGTTTACTCTCATAAACAAACTCAACATAAAAACAATGATTTCTGGGCAGTATTCTTAATTCCTTAATTTCTTGAAACCTCAAATTGGAGGGCATTGGCAAATAGAAGCTATCAAGTCCAAACCATTGCTTAACAGTTTTTCCTAAAGGGATTCTGATTTGATTATCAACCCATTTTAGGGCTTGCTTGGGATAAGTGACAAGGAACAGACCTTCTTTTTTTATGTATTTAAGTAAATGATGCTTATCTGTTAACTCTCCCTTTCTATATTTCTGGTTTAGCTCTTTAAATGATTTAAAGGACTCAGGAACACTTCTAAGTATTTGCTGTGCTGCCTGAGAGGATAAAACTTGATAGTGTTTGTTGTTTTTATACTCTTTCTCTAAATCAAATTTACCAATAATTTTATCGGTTTTGAAATAAAGTTGACGGGCATAATAAATTGCACAGTTAGTCAGTTTATGAGACTCAGCACAAATGAACTCAAGGATAGCCTTTAAATGTTTATCCATGCTCATTAGATTTTGCTGGCATCTATACATTGTATTTTTACCTCCTGATGTTATACTAGCATAAATGCACTAGGCTGTTCGTAATTTAAATCACTTGGACCAGACGAGGCAAGAGGCAACACCCCCCAACCCCCCGACGTGGGTAGGGTCGTTTCATTCTCAAGAAAAAAGGAGAAATACGGCGAGAAACGAAATTTTAGCGACATAAAGACAATAATTGGCGGATGTTTTGCTTATTGTGGTCAATTCCCCTTGTTAAAGAATCATAACCCTCTAACCTGTACAAGGTTAAAACCCATGTCTTTAACAAGGAAATGTTGATGGGGGAAAGTCCCTTTTTCTGGGGACTAAGATCCTCGTTGAGCAAAGAAGTTAGTGAAAGCTGTTTGTAAATGTCTTAACCCTTGTTGTAAAGGTACACAGCTTACTTCATTGAGAAAGTCTAATTCTTCTGCAATAGCGACTCTTGTTCTGGTGTTGGGTAAAATCGAAACGAGTAGGCTTTCTCCATATTTCACATTCTGGCATATATCGTGTAAATGCGCTAATATTTAACGGTAAAGCCGTCGTAGAACGACGGGGTTTCAGACCCAAAATTTTCGATGAGCAAGGGAAACCAGAAAGCGCAGTGATGAGCTTCGAGAATCCTCACGCCTTTAGGCCCAGGAGTGTCAAATAATTAGCTTATCAGATTTATTATTAGTGACAAGAGGAGGTAATACTAAATCCTGTTTAAAAGGTATAGGACAGTGGGGTGTAGGGTGTGGGGAGAAGGGAGCGCTGGAGCTGCGGAGTGGGGAGCAGGGAGAAACAATTGATAACTTGAGAGTTAATCACACTATTAAAAACGGATTTGGTGTAAGAGAGCGTTTCTCATCTCTCATCAAGATGAAGTATTGTAAAGTTTCAATACAAATATAGTCAGATATAGCCAGCCATGGTAATATATAGACAGGAAACTATCAGACTAGGCAAAAAAAAACAAGAATAAGTTATCGAACGGCTTGGAGGTGGTGGAAACAAGGGAATTTAACAGGCTATCAATTGCCTTCGGGTACAACTATC
>MTBT01000164.1:0-10684 GCA_002282935.1 Microcystis sp. LSC13-02
GTGTCAGACTTAAGCAATTAAGCGTTTTTCGGTGAAGCGTCAACCCCGTTCAGCGACCACCCTAAAAAAGTGGCGTGGTGAGGAATCGCCGCCGTAAAACGGACGGCGAGGATGTCAATCTTTTCTCTTTTTCCCTTTTCCGGCGATTTTTTTTATCGCTCATAGTACATATAGACTATTCTTGATACTGTAGAAGAGAACTCTCTAACCCTTTTTCTCTTTTTTCCCTTTTTACCCTCATTCCCTATTTTTTCTCTTTTCCTTTCTTTCCTGCCCTTAGGCGGGTCGATTTTTTTGAGAAAATGGCGTTAATATTAAATTTTATACTAAATCTGGTTATTAAAGACTGATTATTTATTCCCTTTTTGCCTTTTGCATGAGTAGAAAACGGGTTTCTCGGAGAAACCCGTTTTCTGTGCGTTACTCAACGGATTTAAAAATTAGGTAAAACCCTACACTCAGCCCCCACGAAAAACTTTTTCAGCATACCCTAAATACTGGCTTTCTCTCTTTAACGGCTGATTCTGTGAAGTTGCTCCAGAAGTTGATCAAGAATGTCTTCCATCTCTTCCGGGCTTCTGCCCATCCTGACCGGTCCGCGCAGAAACTCTTTAACCGTTATCTTTTTATCGCGGAAGTCCCGGACAAAATTATAGATTTTTTCGGTGGATTGAACTTGTAATTTCATCTCCTCTAGCATTTGCTCAATCGGGTCGATGCCATCCTTCTCACAAGCGCGACTGGCCCTCACCATCTCGCCTTCCGGGGTATTTCGCACCGATCGCAGTTCTCTTTTCAGGTTCTCGTATTGCTTTTTGAGTAGTTCGTTATTGGTTTCAACCCTCTCGCACTGTCGTTTAAGGTCGCTTTCCGATGAGCCTTCAACCTCGAAAGAGTCTCCCATTTGATGCTGTCGTTCGATTTCGAGCAGTCTGGCAATATCTCCCTCTTTATAGGCGCGGTTGACCTCCTTCATAATCTCGTTGTGACGCATCCGAGTTTCGGGGTCTGTAACCTTGTCGGGGTGAAAAATCTCAGCCATTCTCAGGAAAGTGCGGCGTATTTGTCTAGATTCAGGAGATTTAGGCGAGCTTTCAGGTGATGTCTCTGCTCCATCATCGTGACGGCCATAGGAGTCTCCCCCAGAGAAGAAATCCTGCGCGGATTGCTCTGATGATCCTTCTGGTTCTTCGTCTCCGAAAAGTTCGTCCAGTTCTTCATCTCCATCCTCAAATTTCGGGCTAATCACCCCCGTTAACTGAAGTGTCTGGTAAATTCCGAGAATCCTTTCTTTTGTCTGCTGCCCCAATTTTCTAGCAGTGAGGATTTCGTCAAAAAGGGCGTGTATTTCGCGGTCGAGGTCGGTAAGTTTTTGATAGAGGGGTTGCCCTCTCTGAAAAATCTCCGTCGCCAGGGAACGCATCTGGTCGAGGAATTTCTTCAGTTCGTTGCGCTTTCTGCCAATCTGCTTGAGGAGCCACTGATGCTCCTCCTCTAAAGCTTGGAGACGAAAATGTAGGGAAGAGAGCGCCAAGGAAGGTGAGGTGGGCGAATCAGAGGAGTTCGGTGATTTCGGCTTTTTAGATCTGGTCATTACTTTGGGGTGAAAGCATATTGTCCATTCTACCAAGCCGGAAGGATCCGCATTCCTAAAACTCACCCTTGGCTCATTTTATTGTTTCTCCCCACTTCCCCACTTCCCCACTTCCCCACTTCCCCCACCTCCCCACTTCCCCACTTCCCCAACCTCCCCACTTCCCCCACTTCCCCAACCTCCCCACTTCCCACTTCCCCAACCTCCCCACTTCCTCACTTCCCCAACCTCCCCCACTTCCCCACTTCCCCCACTTCCCATCACCCCAAGTCCACAGACAGGCTTAAGTGCCTAGAAACTAGATATATCAATGGTCTTAATTAATTCTTATCAATCGAATTAAATTTTTGTAAATAAAATTCTCGATCGGATTAATTATTTTTTCCAAATTCCGCTAGACTTATTTAGTAAGTTCAATTGAGACTCAATATTCCATAGCTAAATTTCTATAGCACGGGCTAGAGGGAAAGTTTAGCGAGGGATTCCTTTCCCCATAATTCAGCACACATATTTGCTTTAGCAGCAGGCAGGAGAATTCCATGTCCAATTTTTCGAGACGGAAATTTTTAACCACGGCGGCAGTTTCAGCGGCAGGGGCTGTTGTCCTCAAAGGTTGTCTGGGTAATCCCCCCGACAGTACGGGTGGAACTGCCAGCACTACACCCGCTTCCCCGGTTGCTTCTCCCGTCGCCATCGCCCCCGAACAAGCTCCTGAAACCACCAAAATTAAATTAGGTTATATTCCTATCGTTGAGGCCGCACCTTTAATTATTGCCAAGGAAAAAGGCTTTTTCGCTAAACACGGGATGCCCGATGTGGAAGTCTCCAAACAAGCAAACTGGGGATCCGCTAGGGATAACGTCGAAATTGGTGCAGATGCGGGCGGAATTGACGGGGGACAGTGGCAAATGCCCATGCCTTACCTAATTTCCGAGGGACTAATCACCAAAAATAACGTTAAAGTCCCCATGTATGTGTTAGCGCAGTTAAACACCCAGGGTAACGGAATTGCGATCGCAGGTAAACACGAGGGCAAAAATATCGGTTTAGACCTGAAACCCGCCAAAGATTACATCCTCGGCATGAAAACGACGGGAACTCCCTTCAAAGCCGCCTATACTTTCCCGAAAGCTAACCAAGACTTCTGGATTCGTTACTGGTTAGCCGCCGGTGGTATTAACCCCGATACGGATGTTAACCTAATTGCGGTTCCTGCCGCCCAAACCGTGGCCAACATGAAAACGGGAACCATGGATGCGTTTAGTACCGGCGATCCTTGGCCGGCGCGAATTGTGGCTGATCAGATCGGTTTTATGTCAGCTTTAACCGCAGAAATCTGGCCCTATCACCCGGAAGAATACCTCGCTATCCGCGCCGATTGGGTGGATAAAAACCCGAAAGCCACCAAAGCGGTGTTAAAAGCAGTCATGGAAGCGCAGCAATGGCTAGATCAAGAGGCAAATCGAGCAGAAGCGGCGGCAATTCTCGCTAAACCGGCTTATTTCAACCTCAAAGAAGAACTTATCGCCGGTCCCCTCAAAGGAATACAGAAAATGGGTGACGGTAAACCGGAAATCACCGACAAAAATAAAGGGGTTTTCTACTGGAAAGATCCTGCTGGTAGCGTTTCCTATCCCTACAAGAGTCATGATCTCTGGTTTTTAACCGAAAGTGTTCGTTGGGGTTTCTTGCCGAAAGAAACTTTAACCACTGCCTCAGCATTAATCGACAAAGTTAACCGCGAGGATCTTTGGAAAGCGGCAGCTACAGAATTAGGAGTTGCCGCAGCCGATATTCCCACCAGTACCTCCCGCGGTGTCGAAAAATTCTTTGATGGCAAAACTTTTGACCCCGCTAATCCCCAAGCTTATCTCGATAGTTTGGAGATCAAAAAATAGCGAGTTTTTCCTGGTAGGCTAGGGTCATAAAATATCTAGTCTATTAATCCCAAAAGTGTTTTCTTCTCTCCCCAATCAAGTAACTTTATCTTCAACAAAGGAAAACGGCAAAATGGCAAGTAGTGTCAGCAGAAAAAGTAACGGTGGTTTCAACTTCGGTAAATTCTGGAAAAAGCATTCCCAAGATATTCTTCCCCCTATTATCGGTACCTTGGGTTTTCTGATTGTTTGGCAATTAGTTTCGATGCTGGGATTAATCAAATTACCCCCCCCATCCGACCTAATCACCAATGAACGGACTCGTACTTATTTAATGTATCCTTTCTTTGATCGTGGAGGTATTGATAAGGGACTATTCTGGCAAACTTTAGCGAGTCTGCAACGGGTATTAATCGGTTATTTTTTTGCCGCAGTGGTGGGTATTGGAGTGGGGATTATGGTCGGTTTAAATTCTTTCTTAAATAAGGCACTCGATCCCCTTTTTCAATTCCTGAGAACAGTTCCTCCTCTCGCTTGGGTTCCCCTATCTTTGGCCGCTTTACAACAAAACCAACCCGCGGCTTTATTCGTTATCTTTATTACCGCAGTTTGGCCGATTTTGATCAATACTACCGTCGGTGTCCAACAAATTCCCCAAGACTATATCAACGTTAAACAAGTCTTGCAATTGTCCAGCAAAAAATTCTTCTTCAAGATATTAATTCCCTCGGCACTTCCCTACATCTTCACTGGTTTGAGAATTGCGATCGGTTTAGCTTGGTTAGCGATTATCGCCGCTGAAATTGTTATGTCGGGTATCGTCGGTATCGGTTTCTTTATCTGGGATGCCTACCAAAATAACTACATCAGTGATATTATTCTCGCGCTGTTTTATATCGGTGGTGTGGGTTTATTACTCGATCGCTTTATGGCTTGGTTGCAAAATCAAATCGTTCGTCAATAGGGGATAAATGGGGAAAATTTCCCCATTTATAAATAACTGAAACTTGAGGAAATTTAAGGAGAGAAAACTATGAGTTTGTTTGTCGCTGTCGATAACATTGATAAGGTCTTCCCCCTCAGTGGTGGCGGTGAATATGTGGCCTTGAAAGGGATTAATTTACAGATCAAAAAAGGGGAATTTATCTCCCTCATCGGTCACTCTGGTTGCGGAAAATCTACCCTCTTAAACATGATCGCCGGTTTAGACTTGCCCACGGAAGGAGTGGTGACTTTGCAAGGTCAAAGCATTAAAAAACCAGGGCCAGATCGCATGGTAGTCTTCCAAAACTATTCCCTTTTGCCCTGGTTAACCGTCAAAGAAAATATCACTCTGGCCGTCGATCAAGTTCTCGCCCAACTATCAGAAACCGAAAGAAAAGCCGAAGTCGAAAAATATATCGATCTGGTCAATCTTCGTCATGCAGTGGATAAACGTCCCAACGAATTATCGGGGGGGATGAAACAACGGGTAGCGATCGCTCGCGCCCTAGCCATCCGTCCGAAAGTGCTACTTTTAGACGAACCCTTTGGCGCGTTAGATGCCCTGACTAGAGGTAATCTACAGGAACAGTTAATGCAGCTGTGCGAAGAATACGAAATGACCTCGGTAATGGTGACGCACGATGTGGATGAAGCGGTGTTATTATCCGATCGCATCGTCATGCTCACCAACGGTCCTGGCTCAAAAATTGGCGGTATTTTGGAAGTAGATATCCCCCGTCCCCGCAAACGCATGGAAGTGGTAGAACACCCCAGTTACTACAGTCTCCGGAGCGAAATTATCTATTTCCTCAACCAACAAAAACGGATCAAAAAACTGCGCGCTCGCAAGGTCGAAGTTATTGCCCGTCACGGTTTAGAAAAAGTCAATCTAGAAATCGGTTTTGTTCCCCTCACCGCTTGCGCTCCCCTAGCAGTGGCCAAAGAAAAGGGATTCTTCACTAAACATGGTCTAGATGAGGTGAATTTAGTCCGGGAAACCAGTTGGCGAGGCATTGTGGACGGGATCGCGGGGGGATTCCTCGACGGGGCGCAAATGCCATCAGGAATGCCCACCTGGTTAACCGTCGGTGGTTATCAGGATCAACCTTTGCCGATTGTCAGCGCCCTGACTATGACTCGTAACGGTAACGGTGTCACCCTCGCTAAACGCTTCTATGACGAGGGAGTGATTGACGGTAATGCTTTAAAACAGATGCTATTGGAATCCCGGGAGCAGCGCCATATTTTTGGCATGGTTCACCCCTCCTCCATGCACAATTTGCTCCTGCGTTACTGGTTAGCAGCCTCTGGTATTGACCCGGATAAAGATGTTCACCTCGAAACTATTCCCCCGGCCCAAATGGTAGCTGACCTGAAAACCGGCAGTATTGACGGTTACTGTGTCGGTGAACCCTGGAATCTACGGGCCGCCATGGAAGGTATCGGTTACACCGTCGCTACCGACTTAGAAATCTGGCAGGGCCACCCGGGTAAGGCCCTGGGAGTCCGGGAAGATTGGGCCAATAAATACCCTAATACCCATGTCGCTTTAGTCAAAGCACTGCTGGAAGGTTGTCGCTACTGTGCCGAGGAAGGGAATCAGGAAGAAATTCGTCAAATCCTCGCCAGTCGTCAGTACCTTAGTACCAATATCGATTATATCCAACTGGGTGATCCCAACTCCTACGCGTGCAGTCTCGATCAACCGATGAAAGAATATGCACACCATCTGTTCTATGGAGAAGGGGTAAATCGTCCCAGTCGTACCGAACACCTCTGGATGATGACCCAAATGGCGCGCTGGGGCCACATTCCTTTCCCCCGTAACTGGGTAGAAATTCTCGAACGCGTCTGTCGGGTGGGTGTCTTTAGTACCGCGGTCCGGGAATTGGGTCTAGGGGATATTAAATATCGTCGCACACCGATCCTTTTATTCGATGGTATCGAGTTTGATGCCGAGGATCCGATCGGTTATCTCAATAGTTTAGAGATCAAACAAAACATCACCATGGCCGAAGTGGCTATTGATGCTCGTCCTACTGCGGTGGAACCCCGTAAAATCGCCTAACCAGAGGTAAAAGGGGAGAAAATCTCCCCTTTTACCTCTAAAATATGATCCCATTGGATTAAGCCCTGCAACTCTGCCACTTTCTACCTGTCTTTCGACTTTTTAGCGACTATAATTATGTACACCACTACCGACACAATTAACCGAGCAACCCAGACCCCCACTAAAGAAGCTTTTGTCACCATTGAAGGAGTTTCTAAGGTTTACCCCACTCCTAGAGGCCCCTACACCGTCCTCAAGGACGTTAATCTCAGCATCAATGAAGGTGAATTTATCTGCGTGATCGGTCACTCTGGTTGCGGTAAATCGACTCTGTTAGATATGGTGTCGGGTTTCAAATCTCCCACCGATGGCATTGTTAAAGTTAACGGTAAGAAAATTACTAAACCCGGGCCCGATCGCATGGTAGTGTTTCAAAACTATGCTTTACTGCCTTGGTTAACAGTTTTTGAAAATGTCTATCTCGCGGTAGATGCGGTGTCTCCCAATGCCCCGGAAGCGCAAAAACGCTCGATCGTGCGCGAACATTTAGCTATGGTGGGTTTAACCGAAGCTATGGATAAAACCCCTCCCCAAATCTCCGGGGGGATGAAACAACGGGTTTCGATCGCTCGCGCTCTTTCTATCCGTCCCGAAGTGTTGATTCTTGATGAACCTTTCGGCGCTTTGGATGCGATTACCAAAGAGGAATTACAGGAAGAATTGCTGAAAATCTGGCAAGATAAACGCTGTACGGTGTTGATGATTACCCACGATATCGATGAGGCTCTTTTCCTCGCTGATAAGCTGGTAATGATGACCAATGGACCGGAAGCGAAAATCGGCGAAGTGATGAATATTCATTTCCCCCGTCCCCGCGATCGGGAGAGAATTATGGAGGATCCTGAATATTATCGTCTGCGTAACTATGCCCTCGACTTCCTCTATAATCGTTTCGCTCACGATGATGTTAGCTAGATGTGAGCATTTGTATTAGTTTGGGGTGCGGTTGACTTAATAGCGATCGCACCTAGACTTTTTTTCTAGGGAAGCCTTCTTAAAGTAAAATTATTTCTAAGTAGGGTTTGCTGAATAAATCTAAAAACCTTGTTGGGTAAGACTTTTAGACTTTTTGTCAATCAAAAAGTACCAGGCATGGGAGTGGTCGGGGGGAAAATTCAGGGACTTTTTCCCCGAAAATTAGGTAATTGACCCTCTGAAAACGGGTAAAACCCCACACCCCAACCCCCAACCCCCACACCCCAACCCCCAACCCCCAACCCCCAACCCCCACCGAAAAACTTTTTCAGCAGACCCTAAATAGAAGAATTAGCAATCAAATACAATAATAATTTTTACTTTTTACTTAATTGATCATGCTCAAACAGATACGGAAACTACTTATCAATTTCGGTCAACAATGGCGCGATGAAAATTTCATGAGGTCGATTCATACCATTGAAAACCTAGTTTCTAAGGTTTTATCCGTAGCCTTAATTGTTGTTATTCTTGTTTCTCTTTATGATCTAGTAGTTATCCTAATCAAAGATTTATTTACTAGGGAACCCATCGGTTTTTTTAGCAAAACTTTAATTGAAATCTTCGGTTTATTTCTCAATATTTTGATCGCCTTAGAGTTATTAGAAAACGTCACTGCTTACTTAAGAAAACACATCGTACAGGTTGAATTAGTCGTAGTTACTGCCCTGATTGCCATCTCTCGAAAAATTATTATTTTTGATCCCAATAAATACAGTAAAGATGATTTAATTGCCCTCACCGTGGGAACCTTAGCTTTAGCGGCAAGTTATTGGTTAATCAGAAAAGTTAATCGCGATAATCGCCCTTGAAGTAGTTATTAAGTACCCAGACAGAATTAATCACACCAAATTCGATTATTAAAGACTGATTATCTATTGCAAGAGTGCCTATTTCCTATCCTGATATGTAGCCTATACTCAACGGATTTAGTATTAACTTTGTCCAATTACTGATTAGGGAAAGGGGTAGATTTAGAAAACCTAACCCTTCCAAATATTTACTCGACTCTGGAAATATTACCCGCTTTAATCCAACCTTCGCGACCATCGGACAGACGTATGCGCTGCCATTGGCCATCGCTGCTGGTTCCCACCACACTGACCTTAGTATTATAATCCAGACCGCCGAGACGAGTCGATTCACTGGTAGGTTCAGAGCGCAGACTTAAACCGCTTTGCCATGTCACCCGCGCTTGATAACCCTCGGATGTGGCTTCTCTTTTTCTTGCTTCGGGACTGGGTTTCGGGGAAGCTTTTGGTGCTGGTGCAGCTTTGGGAGACTCCTTCACCTCAGCTTGGGGTTGTTCTTGGACGGGAGTAGTAGGGATGGGTTTAGCAGCTTTTTCCTCCTTAGTTTCCTCTTTTTTCTCCTCGGTAAAGACGGGTTTAGGAGGATTAGAATTCATACCGGAGAGAAGCATATAGGCGACAGCAGTAGCCCCACCGACCAAAATCGCCACTCCCATGACAAAACCGAGCATAAATTGCAATAAACCAGATAAACGCTTCATATTGGTGCTAAATTAACTGCTAGGATTAACATTAAAACGATCATCGCGAGAGGCTAGACGAGCTTTACCCGACTTAGCCCAATCCTGTAGAAATTGAATCTGTTCTTGGGCAGTGCGAGCTAGGGGGATAATCTGACTAGCGGCCTCAAGCACATCATCGGTGCTAAAGTCGCGATTTTGACTAAAACCGATGTGCATCGCTTCCACGATGGTTTGTTCGATTTCTGCCCCCGAAAAATCGGGAGTTTCGTAGGCTAATCGCTTTATATCATAACTTTTCAGGTTATGAGGCCGAACTTTCCCTAAATGAACGCTAAAAATCTCCTCGCGGGACTTTTGGCTAGGTAGTCCGACAAAAAATATCTCATCGAAGCGTCCTTTTCGCAACATTTCCGGGGGCAAAGATTGGATGTTATTAGCTGTAGCGACGACAAAAACCGGCGATTGTTTCTCGGCTAACCAAGTGATAAAAGTCCCGAAAACCCGGCTGGTGGTTCCCCCGTCGCCTTTTCCCTCCGCTCCGGCGAAAGCTTTATCGATTTCGTCTATCCACAGCACACAGGGAGCTAAAGCTTCGGCGAGATTAATCATCTGACGGGTACGCGATTCCGATTCTCCCACCAATCCGCCAAATAAACGCCCCACGTCTAGACGCAGTAGGGGTAAGTGCCAATGATGGGAAATAGCTTTCGCTGTCAGGGATTTACCCGTCCCTTGAATTCCCACCAATAGTAAACCCCGGGGATTGGGTAAACCGTAGGCGCGAGCGCGTTCACTAAAAGCACCACCGCGACGAATCAGCCAATCTTTGAGATTATCTAGGCCGCCGATGTCAGAAATCTGCTCTGTGGCGGGATAAAAGTCCAATATCTGGGTTTGACGAATCGATTGGCGTTTTTCTGCCAAAATTAATTCCACGTCCTCTGGCTCAATTTTGCCGTGACTGGCTAAACATTTGGCTAAAACCCGACGAATTCTCTCTAGGGATAATCCTTGGGCAGAAAGCACTAATTCATCGAGGAGTGGTTCTTTGAGGGGTTGTCCGGTGGCAGCGATTAATCGCTGGATTTCCTGTTTAATTTCTTCGCCACTGGGGAGGGGAAAATCGACGACGGTGATTACTTCGGTTAGATCCGAGGGGATAGACAGTTCGGGAGCGACGATAATTAGGTTTTTGGGCTGAGATTTCAGGGAACGGGCCAGATTTCGCAATTTTCTGGCGATGGAAATATCTTCTAGAAAGCGCTGGAAATCCCGTAAAATTATGATTGCGGCGATGTTAGGCGGCAGCTTTTCGACGAATTCAAGAGCTTGGAGGGGATTACGCCGAGCAAAGTTCTCGTTATTGGGATTATCTTGATAACCATCCACGAAATCCCAGACATAGACAGCACGGTTATTGCTCTGTTTGGCAATATCGGCGATCGCTTTTTCGAGACGTTCTTCTTCTAGGGTGGTAACATAGATGAGAGGATAACGGGCCCGCAGCAGTAATTCAAATTCTTCACCAAAGCTCATAGCTATTCGTCTATAGTTTTTGCTATTTAGGGTCTGCTGAATAATGGTAAAACCCTTTTAAAATAAAGCTTTTGACCTGTTAAAGTCCGATGTTAGTGCAAGAAAATAGGATT
>MTBT01000164.1:10697-13851 GCA_002282935.1 Microcystis sp. LSC13-02
AAGGGCAACAAAGCCTGAAACTCCTGACTCCTGACTCCTGACTCCTGACTCCTACCACCACCGAAAAACTTTTTCAGCAGACCCTATTTATATCGTCATCAGAAAATATAGCAGTTAGCCGTCTATTGGATATTTTAGTACAAATGCTCGGAATTCTTCTCCGCAGCTCCCTGTTCTGGTGTAGTGTTAACGAGTAATTGACCGCTTTTCTCCTAAAGATGAAGTGTAACCTAATTTTGATATCGACGGCCGGCGACCGACTACCCAAAACGAAAACTTCCTACCTCACCATTAGGATAACTGCTATGTATGAATAATGTTATTGACCATGATCGTTTATTTAAGGAATTAATTTCGACTTTTTTTGTTGAATTTATTCAGTTGTTTTTTCCTGAGATTATCAATTATTTAGAGCCTAATCAGATCACATTTTTAGACAAAGAAGTCTTTACCGATGTCACGGAAGGAGAAAAGTATGAAAGTGATTTAGTCGCCCAAGTTCAATTTCGAGGACAATCATCATTTTTCTTAATTCATCTAGAAGCACAGTCTAGCTCTCAACCGGAATTTAATCGGCGAATGTTTACTTATTTCGCTCGTCTGCATCAAAAATTTGCCTTACCAGTTTATCCGATTGTCATATTCTCCTATGATCGTCCGCAAAAAGAAGCAATTCGTCAATACAAAATTGAGTTTCCTGACTTAAAAGTGTTAGAATTTAACTATCAAGTTGTCCAGTTAAATCGCTTGAATTGGCGAGATTTTCTCAATCAAGATAATCCCGTCGCCGCCGCTTTGATGGCCAAGATGAAAATTGCCGCTCGGGATAGAGCAAAAGTTAAGGCACAATGTCTAAGATTATTGGTGACATTAAGATTAGATGCTGCTAGAATGCAATTGATTTCAGGCTTTGTCGATACCTATCTCAATCTCAACTCGTCCGAGGAGATAGAATTTCAACAGGAGATTAGCACATTTATTCAACCCGAACAGGAGGGAGTTATGCAGATTACCACCAGTTGGATGCGCCGCGGTTTAGAACAGGGTTTAGAACAGGGTTTAGAACAGGGTTTAGAACGGGGTTTAGAACGGGGTTTAGCAAGAGAAAGAAATCTAATTGTTCGTCTGATTAAACGTAAGTTAGGAGATATTGATGTGGATATAGAGAGTCGGATTATGACCTTGAATATTGATGATCTGGAACGAGCGGGGGAAGCTTTATTTGATTTTTCGACAGTGGAGGATTTAACTAATTGGTTAAATGCTTTAGATGCTTAGTATTTTTCTCTTAAACTTCACAGAAGGCTGGGTATGGGTATGAGTATAAGCTTTGAAAATGCTATCCAACAAACTCAAGATTTACTAAGTCAAATTGAGTTTTTAGATGCCAAGACAATCACTCAGAAATTTACTGAGTTAGTCTCAACAGAAAATGGAGCTAGAGGTTTTTTTGTTACTTACTTAACCAGCGATTTATCCCATAGGGAATATCCTAGTTTAGAAGTAATCACTGCTTTAAAAACTTCCCCGATATTTGTCAATGAATTATTAGTCAAAAATCTGGCTATGTCCACGGCAATGGTCATCTATCATCGCAGTCAAGGAGATAAAGAAAACGCCCAAGGTTCTGAGAAAGTCCAAGAAAAAACTGGTCAACTAATTAAGCAGTTATTATCGCCAGCCTTGGGGGAAAAATTACAACAATTAGCCACCAGTTTAAACACGGGACAAGGAGAATATCAAGCCTTTCTAGAGCGCTGGGGATATGACAATTACCAACGTCAAGCGATCGCAGAAATTATTCAACCTTTTCTTCAGTAACTAGCGAATTTCGGGCCAAAGCTTTGGCCCGAAATAGGGAGCGATCGGTTCGAGCAATTAACTCTTTTACCTCTTGTTTGCTGCTAAAATGGCTTATTTAAGCAAATCCCCAGCAAAGGCGTTAGCCTAGGGGGGTTTTGGCATAGCCGCAACAAAATCAAGGCATTTAACCACTGTACCAGTATTTCTTAGTCAACTTCTAGGAGCTAAAACCCCAAGCCGATGATGGGATTTGAACCCACGACCAATTGATTACGAATCAACTACTCTACCACTGAGCTACATCGGCACATTGCCAATTTCCGATTATATCACGGACAATAGATACAGAGCTAGAAAAATTTTTTTATGAGCAAATCCCCTCGACTCGATCCCCAAAAATACGCGCGCTTGAAAGCGGAAGCAGCCAATCCCTACCGAGGGCTGCGGCAGTTTCTCTATCTCGGTTTAGGTGCTTCTGGTTTTATCGGTGCGGTGGTTTTTCTGGCCCAATTAGCGGCAGCAAGGGACGTAGCCACCGCTTTACCCAATTTTGCCCTACAAACTGGTGTGGTGGCCCTGATGATTTGGTTATTTCGTCGGGAAAAAAAAGCTCAGGGTTGAGGGAGTAGCGACTGATAGCCAAAACGGTCTCTTTCCCCGGAGAATAAAAGTTAACATTAACTCCAGTCTTTTCGTGTTATGATGAGGGGGAGAGTCAAGATTAGTGTTCAAGTTCGTTTTCAGTATTAATCCGGTAAGTCTTTTACTTTAGTATTGTTCGGCTTCTCCCTGAATTTTGTGTCTCCACACCGTTTCGAGTATTGATCGAGGATTCAAGTATTATGTCTATTTTTGTTGGTAATCTCTCTTACGAGATTTCCCAAGAGGATCTAAACGACGTTTTTGCAGAGTATGGCAAGGTTCAAAGGGTTCATATTCCCGTTGACAAAGAGACAGGCCGCAAACGCGGTTTCGCCTTCGTGGAAATGGAAAGTAAAGCCCAGGAAACCGCCGCAATTGAGGCACTGGATGGTGCTGACTGGATGGGACGATCAATTAAAGTTAACCAGGCGCGCGATCGGGAAGAGCGTGCGCCCTTCAATGGTGGTGGTGGTGACAGAAAAAAACGCTATTAAGCTTTTTTTTGTGAATAATTGTGGGAGGGTGGACAGCGTTCACCCTTTTTTGTCGGCAATTGCGATCGCAGATCCGCTCAAAACCAATAGAAATCTAAATGTCTGAGTCTCTCCAAAAGGTAACAATTGACATACTCCCACCGTCAAGCTACGCTGTGACGGGGGATTCTTGACCCATCGCTGTTAGAAATTCCTTGTTCAACGAGACAGCTTAG
>MTBT01000165.1 GCA_002282935.1 Microcystis sp. LSC13-02
TCCTTGGCGAACCCTTCCACTCTCTCCCTGATGGGCTTTTTTCCGGATTCATCAATAAAAAACGGAGAATACTTGACAAATTCGGGGGGGGGTAGGATTATGATGCTTATTACTATTAAGCAATGATTTATGGGGTATAAATAGCAATTTTTACCCATTCTTAAACTTGCAATCAATCAAAAATGACTAATCAACTGCTAAAAGCCCTTTGCCTTCCCGCGATGACTTGTGCCGTTTTCAGTGCCATTCCCGCCCATGCCGCTATTTTTACCGCTACCTATACGGATACTGTTTCAGTAAACTTGGGTGTCGATAACGTTAATGTCGGTGATACTGCGGTTATTACCTATCAGCTTGACAATGGGGGAACTTCCCTGTTGGGCCAAACATGGACCGCGAGTAACATTGTGACTGTCACCTTCAATTTTGGTAATGGGTCCCACGTTACCACCTTTAATCCTAATGGTGGTGATGGGTTGGATTTTAGTGTAGGAAGCTTTGTCACCAATGCCTCAGGACAATTAACGGCTGTTCCTACCGATTGGAGTGATTATAGTAATCTCAATGTCGTCTCAACCAATTCCACACAAACACCTGTAGAATGGTTCGTGAATGGAAGCAATGCCGTTTACTATACTTCGTCCTCCAACAGGGTCGGTTTGACCAATGTATCAGGCAATATCGTTGCTGCTAACTGGACCATTCAACCTGCCCAGACACAGACAACCCCAGAACCAGGTACCCTTTTAGGTTTATTAGCGGTGGGTTCTCTGGGTGCATTGGCTCGCAAACGTCAATAAATGACCAATTATAGTGTAAGGAAGGTTTAAAAGCCTTCCTTTTTGGCTAGGTATCCATCAATTTACTTCCTTTGTCGAAAATGTTGCCAGATAATTTAACCAACACCAACTAATGAACCCTGCAATTTAACATCTTCGTTACCCTTGGATATATTGGCTAATTGACTGATATTTTCTAACTCAATTGCAGGAACAGTTCGTTTAATTAAACCAGTTAAAACTTTACCTGGTCCCACTTCGATCGCTTTTTCCACACCCACATCCAGCAATTTTAAGATAATTTCTCGCCATCTTACGGAGCTAGTCATCTGCTGAATGAGATAACTTTTTAATTCCTCCGCATCGGTGATCGGTTGGCTAGGATTAACATTAGAAATAACGGGAACTTTTGCAGACCGAAAATTAACTAATTCTAAAATCTGCTGAAACTGAATAGCAGCATTTTCCATCAAGGGAGAGTGAAAAGCACCGGATACTTTTAACGGCATAACCCGCTTAACTTTCACTTGACCTAATACCAAATCCACCGCTTCAGGAGTCCCAGAAATCACCACTTGTTCGGCACTATTATCATTAGCAATAACTACATTTTCCGTCTGATTAATCACTGTCTCTAGACTGGTGCGATCGAATTTCATTAAGGCGGCCATTTTACCACCTTCGGCCGCATCCATCAAACGGGAACGGTTTTGAACTAGATTTAATCCTGTTTCAAAATTAAACACCCTGGCCGCATACAAAGCCGAATATTCACCGAGACTATGACCGGCAACTAGATCGGGAAAATGACCTTTTTCTTGCAACAAATCCGCCAAAATACTCTCCACCACAAATAAACAAGGTTGGGTATAAAGAGTACGAGATAGGGTTTCTTCATCCCCTTGACATTTTTCCAGGACCGACCAACCGAGGATTCTTTCTGCTATTTCTAATCTCTCTTGGCCAAGCGCACTTTCCGCTAAATCTCCAATCATTCCTAACGCTTGCGATCCTTGTCCTGGGAATATCCACGCTGTTTTCATAAGTTCTTAAAATAGATAGATAGATGTGTTTGGGTCAGTTGTCAGTTATCAGTTATCAGTTATCAGTTATCAGATGTGAGTTTTTAGTTATCAGATGTGAGTTTTTAGTTTACTGATCACTGTTTACTGTTTACTGGTTACTGTTTACTGTTTACTGATCACTGTTTACTGATCACTGTTTACTGAATTAATCTCCCCAACGGAAGATAATCCCACCCCAAGTTAAACCGGCACCAAAGCCAGAAGAAGCAATAATATCACCTTTTTTGACCTTACCACTCCTGACAGCTTCATCGAGGGCTAGAGGAATCGAGGCCGCGGAAGTGTTGCCATACTCGCTGAGATTGCTGATCACTTTTTCCGGAGGCAGTTTCAGGCGCTCGCTCACCGCGTCCATAATTCTTTGATTAGCTTGGTGCAAAACTAACCAATCGATATCACTGGTGGTTAAATTAGCTCGATAGAGAGCTTTTTCGATGACCTCTGGCACTTTCGCCACGGCAAAACGATAGACTTCCCGTCCGTTCATCCTTAGGGGCTTATAGGTCCCTTTTTGAACGCTTACGCCCTCCTTAAGGGGCAATTCTTCCCCCTCATAGGCGAGATTGAGAGAACCATTCTGGCTGCCGTCGCTATGGAGTTCAAAACCGAGAATGTTATCTTTTGTCTCATTTGCTTGACAAACCACCGCCCCTGCCCCATCTCCAAAGAGGACACAGGTAGCGCGATCGTTCCAATCCAGCCAACGGGAGAGAACATCGGCCCCGATAACCAAGACATTGCGGTAAGTACCAGTACGGATAAACTGGGTGGCGGTGACTAATCCCACCAGAAAACCCGAACAGGCGGCGGTGAGATCAAAAGCGATCGCCCGATTGGCCTTGATCTGACTTTGAACTTGGGCGGCACTACCGAACAGATCATCGGGGGTAGAAGTAGCCAAGAGAATCAGATCGATGTCCCTAGGCGACACCTGAGCCATTTCCAGAGCCTTAATCGCCGCTTGGGCTGCTAATTGACTCAAAGACACCGATTGATCCGCTAAATGGCGTTTACCGATGCCTGTACGACTTTTAATCCACTCATCGGAAGTCTCGACAATTTGGCTGAGTTCTTCATTACTGAGAAATTGCTCCGGTGTGGCCGATCCACATCCAGTTATAGCGACTCCTGCCCCGAATCCGTTCAAAATAGTCCCCCTTATCAGTTATCAGTTATCAGTTATCAGTGGGAAGTGGGAAGTGGGAAGTGGGAAGTGGGAAGTGGGAAGTGGGAAGTGGGAAGTGGGGAAGTGGGAAGAATAAATAAAAATAGTCTCCTGTCTCCTGTCTCCTGACCGCTTCAAGATGACTCACAGCTTAATCTTCACCGTTCACCGACAACTTTTTTAATTGATGATGTCAGTTATCAGTGGGTCAGTCATCAGTTACCAGATTTGAGTATTAAGTGAGCAGTATTAAATAGCAGTTTCCTACTGTCTTTTCACTGATTACTGTTTACTGATAACAGCAAAAGGCTGACGGCTTAATCTTCACCGTTCACCGACAACTTTTTTAATTGATGATGGTGGTCATTGTAGGCTTGAATGCGCTCAGAAGCGCGATTATCGACGGCATTTTTCGCCTGTCGGATGGCATTAAAAATCGAAGGCGCTTGGGAACTGCCGTGACTGATCACACAGACCCCATCGACTCCAAATAACAGCGCACCACCATGTTCCGCATGATCCATGCGTTGTTTGATCTGTTTCAGATTGGGTTTAATTAAAGCCGTCCCCACTTTACCCTGTATCCCCCTAGGTAATTCCTCTTTGAGAATTTGTAGGATAACTCCTCCCACCGCTTCGGCAAATTTTAACAGGACATTACCAACAAAACCATCGCAGACGATCACATCAAATTGTCCCGATAGCACATCCCGGCCTTCAGCATTGCCGATAAAGGGAATTTGCTGGTTATTTTCTAATAATTCGTAGGTTTTTAGGGCGAGATCGTTACCTTTGCTGGCTTCTTCGCCAATATTGAGTAACCCGACTTTCGGTTCTTCAACACCCATAACGTATTTACTGTAAATTGTCCCCATTAGGGCAAACTGCTCTAAATATTTGGGTTTACAGTCCACATTCGCCCCCACATCGAGGATAATCACCGATTTACCCGCTAACATCGTCGGCAGCACCGCACCGATCGCTGGGCGATCGATTCCTTTTAAACGACCTAAACGCAGTAACGCTGCCGCCATGGCTGCCCCGGAGTGACCGGCGGACACCACCGCATCGGCGCGATTTTGTTTGACTAAATCCATGGCCACATTAATCGAGGCCGCTGGTTTGCGACGGATAGCGGTGATCGGCTCTTCGTCCATAGCCACCACTTCCTCCGCGTGGACGATCGTGAGATTCTTGGGACGGGGATGATGCTGGAAATAAGCCTCAATCCGTTCAGAATCGCCGACTAATAATACTTCTACATCTAATTCTTCGGAAGCTCGCATCGATCCCGCGATAATCTCGTTGGGAGCGTAGTCACCTCCCATCGCATCTACCGCGATTCTTGCCCGATTTAATGCCGTTTCTGCCATTGAGTCAGTGGGATAGAAATCTTTAATAAGTTGAGCGGCAGCTCTTGACAAAAGCTGGCCGATCGAGGATTAGTGTTTTCTGATCGAGCAATTGTTAAAAATTACCAATCATTTCTATACAATAAGGCATCATTGCGATTAAGGAAAAGATGTTCTCAGTTTTTAATTTGGCAGTTTTCGGCTTTCTCTTGGGTTGGTTGGGGGGGCAATCCCAACCGATCGCCAA
Organism: Microcystis sp. LSC13-02; assembly: GCA_002282935.1. GTDB lineage: Bacteria > Cyanobacteriota > Cyanobacteriia > Cyanobacteriales > Microcystaceae > Microcystis. The sequence continues at coordinate 4,629 of MTBT01000165.1, forward strand.
TATTCCCCTAATTTCTTGGCAAAATCAACCTATTTTCCACCTTCCCACCGCTCCCGATCCCCGGGTGGCGGCGATCGTGGCCGATTATCTGCAAGACTTGACTAAAAAAGGTTTAAACTCTAGTCAACAACGGGTCTTAATTGAGACGGAATGGGCTGATTTAGCTGATCATCAGGGTAATCTGCCCGCTTCGGGGGCTTCTTTAACTAAAATCGCCACTACTCTCGCCGCCGTGGAAACCTGGCCTCTCGATCATCGTTTTGCTACTCGTTTTTACAGCACGGGAGAGGTAAAAAACGGGGTGTTAGAGGGAGATTTAATTATTGAAGGGGAAGGGGATCCTCTGTTTGTCTGGGAAGAAGCGATCGCAGTGGGCAATGGCCTCCATCAATTAGGCATCCGTCAGGTCAAAGGCGATCTGATCGTTACGGGTAAATTCGCCATGAATTTTCAAACCGATCCCCTCAAAGCGGGAGAATTGCTGAAAATTGGGCTTGATCAATCAAAATGGTCAAAAGAAACCCAAAAAGCTTTTCAAAGCCTTCCTAGCGGCACACAAGCCCCACAGGTGAAGATTTTGGGCATGGTTCGAGCCAGTCAAATTCGCCCCGAAAATGCCCGATTATTGTTGCGTCATCAGTCCTTGACTTTAACGGAACTGTTGCGTCAGATGAATATTTATAGTAATAACGTCATGTCAGAAATGTTAGCGGAGCTACTCGGTGGCCCGGCGGCAGTGGACGCAATTAATACTAAAATTACTGGGGTAGGAGCGGAAGAAATTCAATTAATTAATGGTTCGGGATTGGGGGTAGAAAATCGCTTGTCTCCCCGGGCAGTTATTGAGATTCTCAAGGCCTTGGATCGCAAGTTAGCCAATCAACCGATCAAAGTCGCCGATTTATTTCCGGTGGGGGGACGCGATACCAAAGGAACTATGCAGTGGCGCGCCATTCCCAAAGGAGTGATGATTAAAACTGGAACTTTGGCCCAAGTTAGCGCTTTAGCCGGAGAAATTCCCACCCAAGAAAGGGGTAAAGTTTGGTTTGTAATCATGAATGCCGGTAGTAGCAATATCGAGGGATTCAGAAATCAGCAGGATCGAGTTTTACAAGCTTTAGATCAACACTGGCAAATTCTCCCGGAAGCGACTAAAGGATCGATTCCGCCAAGGGCCTTTTTAGGTGATCCTAGTCGGGTAAGTCAGGGTTTCTAAGGGGTTGATATCAACTTGACAATCAAATTTAGTTTGGTGGGGAGGAACTTTGAGAAGGTTTTGGACTTACTTTTCTGGAGAAGCTGACTACTTTTCTGCCACTCTCTCCTTGCCTTTGCTGCCAATCGGCAAACATCGTATCTAAATCATAGTGACAAAATTTTGCCAGTTTTTCCTGAAATTGAGCAAAGGATGCGTGGTTAAACGCATCCAGAAATTTTTAAGGATAAAAACACATTTGCGGCAAAGCAAGGGATTCTTCCCAACCCATCATGAGATTGAGACATTGTACCGCTTGTCCCGATTGTCCCTTAACTAAATTATCGATCGCTGACATCACTATCACTCGATCGGTTCTCGGATCCACTTCAATACCGAGATAACATAAATTAGTACCACAGGCCCATTTAGTTTGCGGATAGACTCCCCCCGGTAGGATTTTGACAAAGGGAGAAGCGCGATAAAAAGCATTGTAGATAGTGATCAAATCATCCCGCACCAGATTGGGATCCCGCAAAGTTGCATAGACTGTGGACAGGATACCCCGAACCATAGGCATTAAATGGGGAGTGAACTGGACGCGCACCTCATGACCGGCTAAATGACTGCAAATCTGCTCGATTTCAGGAGTATGACGGTGTTTTCCCGCTACATTATAGGCCCCGATCGAACTATCTGCTTCTGCCAATAACATATTAATCTTAGCTTGTCTTCCTCCCCCCGAAGTTCCCGATTTGGCATCAATAATCGTGGTTTCCGGGACAATTAAACCCTGTTTTAACAGGGGAGAAATCGCCATTAAACTAGCAGTAGGATAACATCCGGGGCAACCGATCAAAGAGGCATTTTTAATATCTTCCCGATAAAGTTCCGGTAAACCGTACACAGCCTTAGATGCGATCGCTTGATCCTGACGTTCCTTGCCATACCATTTACTATAGGTTTCTAGGCTAGTAAAACGATAATCTGCCGACAGATCCAACACTTTACACCCTTTAGCGATCAAAGGAGGGGCTAAATCACAGGCTAAACCATTGGGTAAACCCAAGAAAACCACTTGACAACGGGAGGCAATTGTCTCTAAATCGATCGCCTCCACATTAAGATTAATACTATGACCGAGATGGGGATATAAATCACTGTAGGGTTTTCCAGCGCTACTATCGCCCCCCAGATACACTAATTCTACTAAGGGATGTTCTTTGAGCAAACGTACCAACTGTACGCCACCATATCCCGAAGCGCCGACAATACCCACTGAAACCTTCTGTCCTTGCGTCATTTCCCTTATTCCTAAAAATTCTTATCGTTAATATAACGCTTTAGTATGGCTGAATTTTAGCCCAACCAGCAGGATTTAAATCAAAAAACTTCCTGTAAAAATCTAGTATCTCGGCCGGGTTGTCCATAAACCGTCAATTTCTCTTGATCAATAGGCAGTTATCTTAATGATGAGGTACGAAGTTTTCGTTTGAGGGAATCTTTCATCGAAAATTTTGGGTCTGAAACCCCGTCGTGAAACGACGGCTTTACTGTTAAATACTAGCGCATTTACACGATATATGCCAGAATGTGAAATATGGAAAAAGCCTATTCGTTTCGATTTTACCCCACACCAGAACAAGAGTCGCTATTGCGGCGCACTTTGGGCTGTGTAAGATTGGTTTACA
>MTBT01000166.1:0-16502 GCA_002282935.1 Microcystis sp. LSC13-02
TTTCCATGTCTCACATTCTAGCATATATCGTGTAAATGCGCTAGTATTTAACAGTAAAGCCGTCGTAGAACGACGGGGTTTCAGACCCAAATTTTCGATGACTTCCTCGCTGCCGATCTAATTCGTAGCCAATCTTGCCCAGTGCTTTAACCACTTGGCGACCAGCGATAGGAGGAAGTTCACTCATAATTCAACCTCTACCAGTTCCTCAGAAACTGGTGGTGGAATCGGTTCATTGTGCGCTTCTAGGCTTTCTAGATATAAAGCAATTGCTTCCTGAATGTTGGCGAGTAACTCTTCCCGGGTATTGCCTTGAGAAATACAGCCGGGTAGGGAGGGAACTTCAGCCACATAAATGCCATCTTCATCTTGCTCAATTAAGACGCGATATTTCATGGGTTTGTCCTTGCTTTGAATTGATTGGAAGTCAATTATCACTGTCTGGCTTTGGCTTTAAGAACCAATGCACCCAAGCCTAACAGTCCCAATCCTAGAACGGTACTAGGTTCGGGAACTTTCTGTCCTGTTACGGTTAAGGGAAGAGAAACCCCTTGAGCCGGAGTACCAGTGCTGATGGTAATCCAAGCATTTGGGGCAGCCGTGGGGTTAAACTGCCGTGCATTTCCAGTTAGAGTTACGGGATTGCCCCCTGAAGTTGTCATTAGAAAAGGAGTAAAACCATTTATACCGCCTGTCGGTGACAGCCCCGTTAGTTGGTAGTCTGCCCAGTAAGTTCCTGGCGCGAGAGTAAGACCAGAACCACTGAAATTGGCGGCAATGTTCATACTTGAACTTTCAATGGAGAGGGACGTTCAAACAATACTAAATCTGGTTATTAAAAACTGATTATTTATTCCCCCTTTTGCATGAGTGCCTGTCCTTATAAGTAGCCTATACTCAACGGATTTAGTATGAAATGACGATAACTCAAAAAGATTGGGATTGAATGGCCGTGATTACCACCGTATTGATAATATCGGGAACGGTACAACCGCGACTGAGATCATTGACTGGTTTTTTTAATCCCTGTAGGATTGGACCAATGGCTAAAGCTTTCGTTTCCCGCTGCACGGCTTTATAAGTATTATTACCTGTATTCAGGTCAGGAAAAATAAACACCGTCGCTTGGCCCGCCACCTCTGACCCTGGCATTTTTTGGGCGGCTACTTCCTTATCCACGGCTGCATCGTACTGAATTGGCCCTTCTAGCTTCAAATCGGGGCGTTTTTCCCTAGCGATTTTGGTCGCTTGTCGTACTTTTTCCACGTCTTCTCCCTGGCCCGATTGACCCGAAGAATAGGAAAGCAGGGCGATTCGCGGCTCAATTCCGAATTTTTGGGCGGTTTCGGCAGAAGATAGGGCGATTTCGGCTAATTCCTCGGCACTGGGGTCGGGATTGACCGCACAATCCCCATAGACCAAGACTCGATCCTCTAAACACATGAAAAAGACCGAGGAGACGATCGCACAATCGGGCTTAGTTTTGATAATCTGGAGTGCAGGCCGAATCGTGTGTTGAGTTGTATGCACTGCCCCCGATACCATACCATCAGCATCGCCTCGATACACCATTAAAGTGCCAAAATAGGAGACATCCTGTGCATAATCCCGGGCCAGATCCAGATTCATTCCCTTGGCTTTTCTCGCTTCGTAGAGGGTCTGCACATAGCTTTCAAAATGGGGACTATCCACGGGGTGAATAATTTGCAGGCGATCGAGATCGAGAGTGATACCATGTTTTTTAATCACCATTGCGATCTCGTCCGGTTGTCCCAAGAGGGTTAAATCGACGATATCCTGTTCGATTAAAACTGTGGCTGCCTGGAGGATGCGCGGTTCAGTCCCCTCGGCCAAAACGATGTGACGTTTTTGCGCTTTGGCCTGTTGTACGAGATTATAGGTGAACATCTTCGGAGTAATCCCCTGGGTCCGCAAAGTGCGAATTTGCGCTTCTAGGCGATCGAGATTGATGTTATTGTGAAAAAGCTGCAGACTGAGGTTAATTTTATCGTAGTCCGTCGGGGTCAGGGTGGTCCGCACTTGGTGGATGCGTTCGGCCGTGGTGTAGGTATCGGTGGTGACGGAGAGAATCGGTAAGGGATCGGGCAAACCATCAATTAAACGGGCGATCGAAGGATTGAGACTATGACCTGCTGTTAAGACTATACCTGCTAATTGGGGATAATTGGCCGATTGGTGGGCCTGTAACATCCCAATAATCACATCGCCGCGATCCCAAGGGGTGATAATTAAACTATCTTCTTTTATCCACTCTAGGGCATTTTGCATCTGCATGGCCACCACCAGAAAGTTACTAGCTAAACCATCTAATCTGTGCTGTCCGTAGAGAACTTTTGCCTGTAATTGTTGGGCGATTTCTGCCACTCGCGGGCTGCTAAGTTTGGCATTGTGGGGAATCACTCCTAGGGCATATTCTTGGGGGGGAAAAATTTTAGTCAGGCTTTTCCGTAATTCGTCTATTTTTTCCTCTTCAGCTTGATTGATAATAATCCCAATCACCGTACAACCTTTATCTTGGTAGGTGTCGCAGGAAATCAGGATCGGACTAAGGGCATCTTCGATACTGCGATGGTGGGCATTACCTAATATTAAGATGGGATGGCCGAGATTTTTGGCGATTTCTGTATTTAGTTCAAATTCAAAGGCGGAATTTTCTTGCAGATAATCGGAACCTTCACAGAGGATAAAATCATATTTTTTTTCTAAGTTTTTAAACTTTTTGATAATTCTTTCGATGATTTCATCAAATTTTTGTTGTACCAATAAATCCTTAACTTCTTCGTAACATAAACCGAAGGCTTCTTCGTAGGTTTGTTCTAATTTAAAATAATTGAGGATTAAGTCAATGTCTTCGTCCCGATGACCTTGGGAACAGTCGAGAACAATTGGCTGGAAAAAGGCAACTTTATTAGTTTTGCGGAGAATTAAGTCAATAATTCCTAAAGCTACTAACGCTTTACCGCTTCCCGTTGCCGTCGTGCTGATATATAAAGAGTTAGTCATGGGTAGAGGAGAATAATAACAGGAGTGGGATTTAATTGGACCACCCCAACCTTGAGGTGGGCAATTGATCCCCCCTTAATCCCCCCTTAATAAGGGGGGCAGCGATTAAGTTGTCTATAAGGGTGTGAACTGTTGGCAAATTTTCAGGTAAACTATCTTTATTTGTTTGCTCATCCAGAGACTTTTTTCACAGAGCGATCGCTGTTTGAATATCTACTAGAGAGCGATGGACTATACCTTGTAATCTAGCAGTTATTTTGTCCGATTGCTGTTCACTGGTAACATTTTTTCCATGAACTTGATTTAATTTCCTCAGACTAAAATAAAAACTCCAGAAAATCCTATCACTGGCTTTCCAGCTAGGGCTTGATTTTTCACAAAGATTTAAGCTTATCTCCCTCGGATTGCCATTAAATCTTAACTGGAAGCAATTACCCCAGATTGTTGAAACCATTGGCTAATTCCGGCGGCTAAAACTTGCGCTAATTGTTTTTGTGCCTGAGTATCGGTAATCCATTCAAATTCTTGAGGATTACTCATAAATCCTAACTCTAATAACAATGAAGGACTACTATAGGGACGAGTTAAAGCTAAATTATTCCAAAATACTCCATAGGAAGGACGGTTAAGATTTTTGGTTAAATAATCGTGGAGAAAAACCGATAAATCCGCTGCCTGGGGATGATACCAAAATATGCCAATTCCTTGAGTATTTAAGGCATCTCCATCATCGGGTAAAGCATTATAGTGAACCGATAGCACTAGGGTTGGTTGCAGATTATTAATCATCTCTACTCGTGCCGGTAGGGATAAGTCGATGTCCGTTTCTCTGGTTAAATAAACTGTTGCCCCCAATTTTTCTAACTCCCGTTTAATTAATTTAGACATAAGCAAATTAATCTCTTTTTCTGTGTAACCCGTCGAACCGACTGCACCGGTTTCTTTACCTCCGTGTCCGGGATCTAATAAAATAACTTTGCCCTGTAAATTAGCACTTTTTCCCGGAGGATGACGCAGGGTTAAGATTAAATTTGTTCCTTGGTAACGAAGACTATAACCCCACTGTTGTTTTTGATTAAGATTAAAAGTGTATTCTATCGTGGTCGGGTTAATTTGTCGCCAATCTAAACGTCTAACTAAAGGATTATCCACTAGAAAAATTGTATCGGTTTGGGCAATGGTATTATAAAGGGTCAAAATAAATTTATCATCTTCTTGTGCCACGGCGATCGGTACAGGATGGGAGAGGGGAAAAATAATTTCTGTTGCTTGATTGATACTTCGAGAAGAGAGACCGCGAATATTAGCATTATCCAAGACCTCATTAACTATTAAACGGGTTTCTCGCTCTAAAATCCAACCACCATAATCTAACCGTAACCAATCCCCTTCTTTCCCAGTCACTCTCGCTTTTGTGCCTTGGGGTAAAGGAGTTAAGCGGGAATAATCACTACCCGGCCCCGTACGCGCTACCCCTTCCGCAACTATAATTTCAATCACGGGTAAATTTTGATCGCTAATAATGTTAATTTCTCCTTGACTTTGTTGGCTAATCGATCGATTATTTAATTGTGCTGTAAAAATAGGTTTTCCTAAGTTAGCCTCTTGCTGAAACTGTTGACAACCTCGATAGTAACCAGTTTTATCCTCGGACTTCGCTTGATTGAGATTAGTTAAAACTGCAGCATTACTAGGCAGTTTTGTGGTTTGAGGTTGGGGTAAAAGAGGTAGGATTTTATCTCCTAACTGCACAGAAACCTGTGCTTGGGGGGTAGCAATTGCGCTAAAACAAATCCATTCCCCCACTAACCGCGTCTTATTGACAGAAGGACTGAGAGAGTTATCAGCAAAAGCTAATTCTTGGGGAATAACTGCCTGAGTATCTCGACGAATTATTTGGCGATTAATAGTTTGGTTTTGATAGCGAATAGTGAAATTATTTTCGCCAACTTGTAGGGGAAAACTAGGGGCAAAATATCCTTTAGCACTGCGTTGAATCGGTTGATTATTGAGTAAAACTTGACCCGATGGAGGAGCAGAGCCAATAAAAAAGATTCTAGAGGCCGTGGTTTGATGATTATCGGGAGGATAAACAATCATCAATGAGGCAGATTTGGCCATGATACTGTGATAAAAACCGATTAATAGCACTAAACCCAAACCGATTAAGATATTTTGCCCAAAAGTTCTCACTTTTAACCAGAATGGCCTCATATTATCCCCCTCTTAGCTGACAAATATTATCCTAAGACAAATTCTAAAGGTTTGTTGTTCGTCTTCTCAGTTGTACTGCATTTAAACTGATGGGAAATTTTAGTACAAATGCTCTGGCTTCTTCTCCCCTCTCCCCACACCCTACCCCCCACACCCTACACCCTGTTTTTGACCCTCATCCCTTATGATCAATATAGATTAACTTTTGTAAAGGAATCGGAGTTATGGCTTTAACCGTTGGAACAATCGCACCGAACTTTAACACCACCGACGATACTGGAAAAACCGTTTCCCTGTCGGATTTTCAAGGTAAAGTCGTAGTTTTATACTTCTATCCCAAAGATGATACCCCCGGCTGCACCAAGCAAGCGCAAAGTTTCCGGGATAACTACGAACAATACCAAGACAAGGAAATAGTAGTCTTCGGGGTGAGCAGGGATGACCAGGGTTCCCATGCACAATTTAAAGAAAAATACAGTTTACCCTTCCAATTGCTAGTAGATACCGATGGTGCTATCACCAAAGCTTATGATGTCGATGGGGGTGGCTATTCTAAGCGCGTCACCTATATCATCGATGGAGAAGGCAAAATTAGCCATGTGGAGGACAAAGTGAATACCGCTACTCACGCATCGGATATTCTCTGTGTAGTCGGTTAATTTTCCCTAAAATCTTTTCTGGGTGTGTTAGGGGAGCCTAATACACCCGATACCCCAGTTCACTGATAATCAGTTTTTAATAACCGGATTTAGTATAACTAAATAGGTCTTGCTGATGATGAACTGAATATTAAAAATCGGACTAAAATAAGTGGGTGGGTGGAATTAAATATAAGATGAACGTAGGTTGGGTTGAAGCATGAAACCCAACGCCTGCATGGGTTAAGCTACCGCTAACCCATCCTACAAATAATTTGGCCTCCCTACTTAATACTATTATCAAATATCTTGGTGGGATTAATCGGCAATCATGGTTAAGTTTAGCAAGTACCTAAAGAGGTTTGGGATTGTTGCTGGAGTGGCTTTTTTGTTGTTGGTTACTCACCGAGCGGCTCCCCGAAAGGCAGTGGAAAATGAGCAGATGAAGGGGGTTTGGTTAACCAATATTGGCACGATATTGTTACATCATACTACGTCCTTAGATGAGGTGTTAAATCATCTTTCGCGATCGGGTTATGACCGGGTATATTTTAGTGTTTATGGGTTTGGGGGAACGCTTTATCCGACTGCCCAACGTCCGACGAATTGGTTGTTTGTGCCGCCGTTGATCAATCCCTGGAGAGCGGCGGTTAAGGAGTCTTTACGGCAGGGTTTGAAGCCCTATGCTTGGTTTGAGTATGGTTTGATGTTATCCCCTAATGATCCCATTGCCAAAAAGCATCCGGATTGGCTATTAAAAACGCCCGCAGGGAAGACGGTGGTGGAAACGAATGTCTGGTTAGATCCGGCGAATCCGCAGGTGCAAGCCTATCTTTTGGGCAATATGGAAGATATTTTAAAAGAAAAAGATTTGGCGGGGATTCAGTTAGATGATCATTGGGCGGTTCCCCGTGTTTTTGGTAATAAAAGTCAGGCTTTAACGAATTTAACCCGCAAGTTACATGATCATGTCAAGGCGATTAATCCCAAGTTGGTGGTGAGTCTTTCGCCTAATCCTCACTCTTTTGCGGTGAATAAATATAATCAAAATTGGTTGGCTTGGGTGCGTCAAGGGATTGTGGATGAGGTGGTCCTACAGATCTATCGGAAAACTCCCAATCAGGTGGCGGCAAGTCTTTCGGGTTCGGGACTGGCGACAGCTTCCCGGTATGTGCCGGTGGGGGTGGGTTTATATGCGGGTTGGAATCCTGATTTTTCCTTAAAGGGTTTACAAGCTCAGGTGAGGACGGTGGAGCGTAAGGGTTATGGCTATTCGTTGTTTTGTTGGGAGTTTGTGGTCATGCGTTATCTTTTTAATTATATTCCTCAGTTTTAACGGGCTAAACGGTAATTGCTTTTGAACAATCAAGATGCGGCTCTTCGGTTTGTGTTATGCAATGGACGGGGGTTATAAGGGATGTAACCCTTATATAGAAAGGCATTTAGCGATTTTTGTCAATTGTTGATTTAGTCGATTTATGCCCCCCTATCGAACCATACCAAGTAACGAAGAACCCAAGATGCTCAAGTTCACTTTTTTTGGGTTGTCTGAAATAACCTGTTAATATTATGATTTTTTTATCTCAGTAGATGAATCGGCCATCAGACGCTTATGAGTTTAATTCAAGAAGGAATCAAAAAAGGCTTAATTAAGTTAGATGATGAGCAGAAATATATTACATATATTAATCAAAATAAAAAGCGAAATTATAGCAATCCTGAAGAACAGGTACAAGCTGAGACTTTTTTAAAATTAATTTTGACCTATGGTTATGATCAAAAGCGGATTCGGTTATTTGTTCCTGTAGCAATGGGATCAACGACCAAAGAAGCGGATATTATTGTTTATAATGATGATGAGCAGAAATCGCCTCATATCGTTGTTGAATGTAAAAAACAAGAGGTTTCAGAATTAGAATTTACTCAGGCAGTGGAGCAGGGTTTTAGTTATGCGGTGGCGGAAGGAGCGAAATATGTTTGGATAACTTCCGGTATTAAAGATGTCAGGAAATACGCTTCCTCGTTTACAGTTTGAAGATATACAAAAATTATTTGTCCCTATCCCTCCTCTTGAAAAACAAATTGAAATTAGTGAGCATATCACTGCTATTCGCAATCAAGCCAAACAACTCCAACAACAAGCCAAAGACGACCTAGAAAAAGCTAAACAGGAAGTCGAAGCCATGATTTTAGGTGATGACTAAAAGCCTAATTTATCGGCTCTTCTAGGTTCTGTGTGATAAGTTTAACTTACATAGGATCGATCTTTGTGTCCTCTGTGTCTTTGTGGTTCGTTCCACCCCCTCGCCAGCAGGACTGTATTTTAGAATACATTTTACCCACCAAACCTAAGAGAGCCATATTTTTAATACACTCGACCGCGCCAACTTTGGGGACGGGTGAAAGCAGAGATAAAAATGCGGATAACTGCCAGCGGATCCGCTAGGGGAGATAGCCAAAATAATCCTGAAGATAGATTGACTTTTTCGCCGCGATAGTAACTAGGAGAGACGGCCAATAAAAGGGCAAAACGAATCAATAACAGCAGCAGATTTAAAGCGAGGAGAATTTTTAAACTCAGGAAATCGTAGCCGAAATTAAAAGCCGTTACAAGCAAGGGAGTGATAATTATCGGTAATCCCTGAGTACAGGTCAATAAAGCTAAATCTCCCCATAATTGCCCCTGATAGGAGGCATCTTTGAGGTCCAGAGATCTGCCCCATTCGCGCCAAGTTTCCTTGAGTCCTTCGTACATCCGCACCCTAATTAACTTCGCCCCATCGAGAAATCCCACCTGATAGCCTTTAGTTGCCGCTAGACGGGCGAGGGTGACATCATCGCAAAAAGAACCTTTTGCCCCGCTATAACCGTCTAAAGCCGCTAAAACTGACCGCCGACAGAGAAAACATTGACCATTGGCCATCACTCTTTCGGGATCTTGTTCTCGCACCCCGGCGGAATCAAAACGATAGAGCAAAGTCATCAATAAAGCCGGCTGTAACCACCATTCCCCCGGATAGGAGAGGATAAATTGCGGCGACAGGGAAACTAAATCGTAACCTTCTGCGATCGCAGCTTTCACTAAACTAGCCACTAAATTAGCTTGGGGTTGCGTATCGGCATCAATGCCCAAAATCCAGTCACTTTTAGGGGAACTAAACAAAAAACCATTGTGTAACGCCCAGGGACGACCTACCCAATCCGGGGGCAAAGGATAATCGGTTTTCAAGCGAAAGCGGGGGTCTTTTGCCGCTATCTCCTTGACTTTTTCCCGCGTACCATCTTGGGAATTGCTATCGACAATCAGAATTTCTCGCACTTCGTAACTCTGTTGAGTCAATCCCCGTAAACAACCGTCAATCCTGGCCACTTCGTTTAACGTCGGCACAATCACGCTTACCGTCCCTAACATCTCTGGAGTGGGAGGTTGGGGAGTCAGGGGAGGACGACGACGCGCCCCTTTCAGCAGACGGGAAAGAAGGATAAAAAAGGCAACAGCCTGAGACAGCAGTAGCCCCAGGCAGAATGCACCGAGAATGATCTCAGTTAACAACTTATTTGGCTCCTCTCACCGAAACAACGGGGATTTTTAGGGTTGTTACTTCGCTTGTTGGCACTGTTTGTCGGGAAGCAACAGCCTTGGCGCGATTATAGAGAAGGATTAAAGGCAGAATACCGGTGAGTAATCCTAAGAAAATCGGCGGATAAATACCAGCACCGATACTCATGACCGTAGCAAAGCCAAAATTACCTAAATACATCACAAAAGGCAGGGTTAAATCTTGACTTGGCAGTTTCACCGGTTGCGCTTGCCAGATTAAAGTGGCTACCGTCATAAAAACACAGCCTGTACCGAACCAACCGGCAAAATTTTCATAGGGCATCCCAAAGAAGGCCCCCGGTTGTTCCCAAATCCAGAAGGGGATGGTAGTTTGACTCATGGCCGGATCTAGGACAAAATCCCATGAAGTTAATAATACCGCCCCGATAGCGATCGCTCCTAGATTTTGTAGCCATTGGGGTAAAGCAAGAGTGGATAAACCAACACGAGCGATAATATAGGCACTAAAACCGAGATAAAACCAAGATAGGGGGATAGTAAAGGGTACTAAACCCGCAATTTTGTAACCTAAGCCCGAAAGATAACGATAATGACCGAAAGGAAAGCCGGTACTGGTTCCTAATAGTTCGCTACAAAGGGATAAACTGATAGCGGGAACCATGAATCCTAACCAGTGCCACACTCCTAGAGTCCGATAGGCATAAACAGCCACCGCTGCCATTCCTAAAACCATATACACCACACCCCCCCCAGCCATTGACCAAGCAAAGAAGGTTTTGCCAAAATCTGGTAAATTGGCCACAAATTCGGGATGGGGCACAACTAGCAACAATCCGGCTAGTCCAAAAGCCATCGATACAATATGACCGATGAGCAGAGCTTTTTCGATCGCAATTAGTCGTCTCATTAAATCTCTAGCACTGCGAAGGGATAATCATTTTCAAGTTTACAAATCTTTATTAAAGAATTATTACCCAGATCGGTCACTTTCGGCAAAAAAGTTTTACAGGGGTTAGGGATTCTCAGTGTAGCATCTGTTTAGGAGTCAGTAGGCAGGGTAATTAAGAACGAATAATAATCGATAAAATGGTCTATTTAGAGATTTTGTGCTACTTTATACTGAGTTTTTTCATTTTTTCAACCCACAAAAATTAATCAGGCAAGGGGCAATGACTAAAAATACCTGAAAATATATCTTAATAATCATGCTTTTAGCCGAAAAAAAGGGCATTCTAAGATTAAGTCCTCTCGATCAACCACCAATTGCAGCGGTTCTTTAAGAAACTCTGGTTCTTCGGTTTGTGTTATGTAATGGACGGGGGTTATAAGGGATGAAACCCTGATCTAGAAAGACATTGCGGCGATTTTTGCCAATTGTTTTCTATCTAGAACGAGCTAATCAATTACGTCTGTTGCCAGATAAGGATTTAGTCGATTTATGCTACCCTATTGAACCATACCAAACCAAGCAACGAAGAACCGAAACTCTCTCCACCAGACTCACTATAATTAAAAAGGTAGCCTAGCTATGTCAGCAGAATCTAGACATCGGAGCTTACTTGCCAATCGATACCAACTGGTCGAGTTGATCGGTAGCGGTGCCATGGGACAAGTATATCGAGCAGAAGATAAACTATTAGGTGGCGTAACCGTCGCCGTGAAATTCCTCTCGCAAACTCTCCTCAACAAAAGAATGCGTGAGCGTTTCGAGCGAGAGGCGACTATTTCGGCACTTTTAAGCGAAAAAAGTATTCATATTGTTAAAGTTCGTGATTATGGTGTAGATGACAAGGAAGTCCCCTTCTACGTCATGGAATTTTTGCAGGGGGAGAGCATGAGTGAAATCATCAAACATCAGCCGCTGCCCCTCCCGCGCTTTCTCAATCTCACCCGTCAGATTTGTTTCGGCCTGGAATGCGCCCATAAGGGTATTATCTTCCAAGGAGAGATGTGTCCGATTATTCACCGGGACATCAAACCAAGCAATATTATGGTGATTCAGGACTCAGGATTAGGGGAATTGGTGAAAATTCTCGATTTTGGCATCGCTAAACTCATCCAATCGGGAGAATCCCAAACCCAATCGTTTATGGGAACCTTAGCCTATTGTTCCCCGGAACAGATGGAAGGTAAAGAACTCGATCATCGTTCCGATATCTACAGTTTTGGGATTATGATGTACGAGATGATCACGGGAGAAACGCCCGTTTTTCCCGATAATCCCTCCTTTGGCGGTTGGTATGAGGTTCACCACTACGCCGAACCCCGTTCCTTTAATTCTAGCTTGCAATTACCGCCAGAATTAGAACAGTTAATCCTGCGCTGCTTGGCCAAAGCACCCGGCGATCGCCCGCAAAGTGTTACAGATATACTACAACGTCTCGAACGACTTGAACCCCTAGTCAAAAATGAAATAGTCAAAAAAACCGACGATTACACCAGCAAAATCAAACCCCTTGATGATTTAAATCAAACCATTGTTTCTGCTGCTAATGCGAGGGTTATCTGTCTCAAGTCCAGTTGGCCCGAGGATAAACCGCGCCAAAAAATTGTCTTCTCACGCTGTCTCCGGGCTGCTGACGGCGTTTTTGCCAGTTTATGGGTAATGTTGGCTCGAGAGGATATCGCCGTCCGGGTTGCTAGTGTCCGTTATAATAAATTCCTCTTTTTACCCACACCCCACCCGATGCTTCTCTGGATTACTCTCCTCTATCATCGTCAATGGGGACCGCGCTGGTTGCCCTGTTATTTGGACTTAAAAACCCGCCAAGGTCAAAAAATGACCAAAACCCTCGCCGAAACCGGTCAATACTGGATTTTATTTTTCTCCCTCGAAGGCGGCCTTATCTGTGAAAATGTGATCACCGCTAATATTCCCCCCAATCAATGCCAAATTTTGCGGCAATGGGTGATAGATAGTCAATGGGCCCAGGTTGGCAGCCCACAAATTAGCAAGCGGATGTTAAAACAGAAACTCGAGCAACTTAAACCCACAATTGTGGCCAAATTAGCCTCAGAATTACCCCCGCAGCCCTAAAAAATTAGGGAGGCATTAACTAAGGCTGGCTGAATAAATCTAAAAACCTTGTTGTATAAGACTTTTAGACCTTTTGTCAATCAAAAAGTACTGGATATGGGAGTGATCGGGGGGAAATTTAGGCACTTTTTCCCTGAAAATTAGGTACCACACCCCACACCCCACACCCTGCCACCACCGAAAAACTTTTTGCCGCAAACCCTAACTAACCTCCCTTTTTATCGATACTATTCACCCAGATTACAGAGGTCGATAGACGCGATAATCAATATTGGGGAAAATATTATCGATTTCCTCGACTTTTTGCAACCAACCAGAGTCAATCTTCTCGGATTTCACATCTTCATAGATTTTATTTAACCGCAGCAGGTGGGAACGAGTGCGCCGGACAGCGTAGGGAACCATTGTACCGGTTCGCATAATAAAGGCCCAGTCAGAAGATTGGGCTAATAATAACTCCCGGGCTGCCTGATTTAAAGCCCGTTCCTGCAATTCATCCTCCGCTTCATGATGACTTAATTCAATCATCCGTTCCGTGCCTTTGTGTAGGTGAGGATAGATCCAAGCGTTAGTTTCATTCAGCCAGTATTCATGGAAACCCTTATAACCCCAACTGGATTGGGAAGGACGACAGACCTGCTGATTGGGGTTAGCCCGGAGATAATCGGCTAAATGGGTCATTTGGTAGATATTTTGGTCATACCAAGACTTACGGAACAGAAAATCAATAAACCAGGGTCCCTCATACCACCAGTGACCGAATAACTCGGCATCGTAGGGAGAAACAACAAGGGGAGGACGGCCCATAATTCCGGCTAAACTCTCCACTTGCCGCTCGCGATTATACATAAAATTGCCCGCGTGTTCGGCGGCTTTTTCTTTGGCCCAGTAGGGGTCATAAAGCCCTTTTTCCGATAAACCACCGTCCCGGCTAGTAATTTTGTGGTATTTGATGCCTATATTCTTGCGTTGACCGTTGGGCATGATATAGGGCTTAATATATTCGTATTCCGCTTCCCAGCCCAAATCTTTATAGAATTCCCGATAGACCACATCCCCCGGATAACCAACTTGGGAAGACCAAACCTGTTGAGAAGATTCGTGGTCACGACCGAAAGCAGCCACCCCGGTTTCTGTGAAAATGGGCGCGTAACTGCCGTAACGGGGGCGAGGACGACCGTAGAGAATACCGTGGCCATCGACGAGGAAATAACGAATGCCCGCATCGGCTAACATTCTTTCTACCCCTTCATAGTAGGCACATTCCGGCAACCAAATGCCCTTGGGACGACGACCGAAATTTTCTTCGTAGTGTTGACAGGCCACCTCAATTTGCGCCCAGACCGCTTGCGGGTACATTTTCATCAGGGGCATATAACCGTGAGTCGCACCACAGGTGATAATTTCTAGGTTATTACTGTCGAGGAATTGTTTAAAAGCTTTGACCAGATCTCGATCGTATTTTTCCCAAGTTTGTCGGATACTTTGGAAAGATTCAGCGTAATATTCGGCTAAGTAGCGAATATGGCCATTGTGTTGATTATGGTCGATTTCTTTAGCAATTAATTCTTCTAACTTACCTAAGTGTTCTTCATAACGCTCTTGCAGTAACGGATCCCGCAGCATCGACACCAAAGGCGGAGTCATGCTCATGGTCATTTTAAAATCGATACCGTCCCGCTTGAGACCTTCAAAAACTTGCAGCAGAGGGATGTAGGTTTCTGTGATTGCTTCGTATAACCATTCTTCTTCGAGGACGTAATCGCTTTCGGGATGGCGGACGAAAGGGAGATGAGCGTGGAGAACTAGGGCAACATAGCCAAAAGCCATAGGATTTCTTCTTAGAATTAAGGAATAAAACTTTAAGATTAGGTTGAGTAGATTTTATACTATCTTAAGCTTCTACAATAAAGAATATGATAAAAGTCGATCGATCATCGATCGATCTCGTCAATCCCTAGGTTTACTAATTTTCCGATGCTCCCATCTAACGAGCCACTGACTGCTTTAGGGAGAGAGACGTTGTCGCCTCTCTCGATTCAACTTTTGCTGTTTGTTGATGACCGTCCCAGTTCTCAAGAAATTATCCGTCAAATTCAGTCCTATCTCCAGTCTTTAAAGTCTGATTACCCGATTGACCTACAAATCATCGAAATTCGCCAGCAGCCTCATTTAGTCGAACATTTTCGCCTTGTAGCTACCCCCGCCTTGGTCAAAATTGCCCCCGTCCCCCGCCATACCCTCGCGGGCAGTAATCTGGTGGAACAGTTTAAAAAATGGTTGGTACGCTGGCAAAAAGCGATTAAAGAGGAGGTCAAAAATCATCACGCTGAGGATGCACAAGTTCAAGAGGTGGAACATTCGGGCGAACTCATCCGCATCGCCGATGAGGTTTTTCGTCTCAAACAAGAAAAGGAAGAATTATTAGAACAATTAAAATTTAAAGACCAAATTTTGGCTATGTTAGCCCACGATTTACGCAGCCCTCTCACCGCTGCTTCCATCGCTGTGGAAACCCTAGAATTAGCCTATCATCAACCAGATACGGAGCGCAGTCTGCAATTACGAGAACAACTGCACCAACAGGCCCGCAAACAGTTCCGGATTATGAACCGTTTGATTACGGATATTCTGCAAGCTTCTAAGAGCATGGCGGCGCAATTCACTCTCCAACAGAGTAAATTTTATCTCCAATCCCTCTGTCAGGAAATTTTGTCTCAATTTACCGATACTTTTCAGGAAAAGACTTTAATTCTCCAAAGCGATATCCCCCAAGATCTGCCCCCCGTCTATGCTGACGAGGAGTTAATCCGACAGGTGATTATTAATCTCTTGGAGAATGGGATCAAATATACCCCCGCTGGCGGCGCAATTACCCTTTCTGTCCTCCATCGTACTACTCAAAAAGTACAGGTAAGCATCAGTGATACCGGCCCCGGCATTCCCGAAGAAAAACAAGAGCATATTTTTGAGGGTCATGTGCGTCTCAAACGGGATGAGGGTAAAGAAGGTTATGGCATCGGTTTATCGGTCTGTCGCAAGATTATTCGCGCCCACTACGGTCAAATTTGGGTGGATAGTGTCCCCGACCACGGCAGTAGTTTTCACTTCACCCTGCCAGTTTATCGCTAAAATGCTCCGCTAACCAAGCATCAATGTCCCCTATAACTAAGTCGGGGATTTCCCAGGGGAACAGATGCGCCGTATCTGGGTAACATTTCCACCCAGACAGTTTCAGGTTTTCGGCCGTTTCTTGGCTCGAAGCACTGGTAATATGGCGATCCTTTGCCCCCGCCAGAACTAAGCAGGGAATTGTAATTTTGTCAAGAGATTTTAAACAATTGTAACCTTTTTTTAAAGCCCGATTTAAAGCGCGATCGGCAAATGGAGAAGTTTGTAAGTAGGCAGGAACAGCATCTTGAGCGAGATATTGATAGGCGATCGCTTGATGTTGTGAAAAAAGGTACTGAAACAGGGAACGACGAGCAAAAGTATCAATATTCCAACGCCATCCCGGTTTGATCTGATTGAGAATTGCCGCAATCCCCGTCAAAATCAGATCTGTGGTGGTGATAGGAGGATGACTACCCCAAGGCCGCGCGGCCGAGGCCACTAGAATTAAACCAGGAAAGCGCTCCGGATGCCGCAATACTAATTCCAGTGCGATTATACCCCCCAAAGACCAACCGAGAATTAAACATTGCTGGATTTTTTGGCGATCGAGCAGCCCGATTAAATCCTCTAGATGTTCTTCTAGCTGAAAATCGCGGCGATAACGACTTTTACCGTAGCCGCGCAGATCTGGGGCCAGGGTTTGCCAGCGTTGGCAAAAATGATCGGTAAATACAGACATACTGGCTGCCGAACCGGGATGACCGTGCAGACAGAGGAGCGGATAGCCATTACCTTTGATGTTAACGTTTAGATCGATCGACATTGATCAGTTATCAGTTATCAGTTATCAGTTATCAGTTATCAGTTATCAGTTATCAGTTATCAGTTATCAGTTATCAGTTATCAGTTATCA
>MTBT01000166.1:16568-22794 GCA_002282935.1 Microcystis sp. LSC13-02
CTAGAGCGAACTAATCAATTAAGTCTCTTGCCAGATAAAGATTTTGTCGATTTATGCCCCCCTATCGAACCATACCAAGTAACGAAGAGCCGTTATCAGTTAAGCTAAGACGTATTTAAACCGCTTATTCTTAGATTAGCCGAATCTCCTCCAATTCCTTTACTGTTGCAAGAGTGCAAGAGCGCAAGAGTGCCTCGTCTGGCCCAAGCAATTTAAATTACGAACAGCTTAAGCGAGCAGTATTAAATAGCAGTTTCCTACTGTCTTTTCACTGTTCACTGCTTACTGTTTACTGATCACCGATTATTGACTGGGATATATGAGCGATCGAGTCTCTGGTAAGTCATACTAGAGAATGGGAGAGAGTTGGTCTAGAGGTTGCGGGATCATTTTATCAATGATTCCGAGGAAAGTCCGAACTCCCGAAAGACCACACTTGCTGGATAACGTCCAGTGCGCGCGAGCGTGAGGATAGTGCCACAGAAAAATACCGCCTCCTTTTTCAGTAATCAGTAAACAGTAACGAAAGTAAATTCACTGATAACTGATCACTGATTGGGGGTAAGGGTGCAAAGGTGCGGTAAGAGCGCACCAGCAGTATCGAGAGGTACTGGCTCGGTAAACCCCGGTGGGGAGCAAGGTGGAGGGACAAAGGTTGGTCTTTTTCCTGTCCCGTTTTTAGGAACCGCTTGAGGTAATTGGTAACAATTATCCCAGATAGATAACCTCTATTCCAACAAAGGTAAAAGCGATTTTACTGCTGTTGGGAAATACAGAATTCGGCTTATGTCTGACTCTCTCCTTTATCAGTTATCAGTGATCAGTTATCAGTATTCAGGAGTTAGTTATCAGGAGTCAGGAGTCAGTATTCAGGAGATAGGAGATTGCTTTTATTTATTCTCCCCATCCCCCATCCCCCATCCCCCATCCCCCATCCCCCATCTTCCCGCTCCCATGTCCTTAAGTGATCCGCGTCGCCAAAAACAATTAAAAACCCTAGTGGAAAAGCTGGGTTTATCGGCTGATGTCCCCGTCAGGTGGGATTTATTAGATTTAGCTCTAACTCATCCCAGTATTTCCCGTGATAAGAATTATGAACAATTGGAATTTGTGGGCGATTCTGTGGTAAGACTCGTGGCGGCGGAGGTATTGTTAGAAACCTATCCGGAGGCGCTAGTGGGAGAATTTGCCGCCCTGCGATCGATGATGGTTAGCGATCGCACTCTGGCGGAATTTGCGGATCGCTACGGTTTCGAGCGTTATTTGTTGGTATCAAGTAGTACAAGTATTGATCATGCGGGGCGAATTTCCCGACTAGCAGACGCTTTTGAGGCGGTCTTGGGGGCTTTATATCTTAGTACACAGACTATGGTTTTAGTGCGTTCTTGGCTAGATGAACCCCTAAGGGAAAAAGCGGCCGAAATTCGTCGAGATCCGGCCCGACAGAATTATAAGGATGCCTTGCAGGAGTGGACACAAGCAAAATACAAAAAACTGCCGCAATATTTAGTAAAAGAAATCAATAGTTTAGATCAAGAACGTTTTTGTGCGGAAGTGTGGTTAAATGAGCAGAAATTAGGAGTGGGAACCGGCAGAAGCAAAAAAGCAGCGGAACAAGCAGCGGCCAAATCAGCTTTTCTAGAAGTGGTTAAAGGCTAAATGCGGGCATTTTTGCTTAACGGAGGAATTGCCAGAGGCGAATTTTAAGATCATAATTACCACTAGCCAAATACTGCCCATCGGGACTAAAAGCCAGAGATTCCACCCA
The DNA here is from genome assembly GCA_002282935.1 of Microcystis sp. LSC13-02. Lineage (GTDB taxonomy): Bacteria > Cyanobacteriota > Cyanobacteriia > Cyanobacteriales > Microcystaceae > Microcystis. The sequence goes on from MTBT01000166.1 coordinate 18,337, forward strand.
GTCGGAATTATTATCAAACCAGGCCAACTGTTTACCCGTCGTCACATCCCATAAACGCACACCGTCATTACTGGCACTAGCGAGAATTTGTCCGTTAGGATGGAGTGCGAGAGAGCGAATTCGGGACGTATGACCGATGAGGGTAAATAATAACTTATTATTGCTCGTATCCCAGATTTTAATCGTGCGGTCTAAACTACCCGTAATTAAATTTTTACCGTCGGGAGTGTATAAAAGCTTGCTAACCGCTTGGGGATGGGCGGAAAATTTCGATAAAAATTTGCCCTCGCGGATGTCCCAAAAATTTACCTCACCGTTTTCATGACCACTAGCAAGGGTGACACCATCGGATTTCATCCCTAGGGAATAAACAAAATTACCCACCCAATTTAAACGATAGAGGGGACGGCGGGGAGGTTGCACTGTCCAGAGGCGAATTCCTTCCAAACCACCACTAATTAATGTTTTACCATCGGGAGTAACGGTGAGGGCGAGGACAGTATTACCGTGTTCGAGGGCAATTCCTAAATACTTGCCTTCCACCAGATTCCAAAAATTAATGGAACCATCTAAACCGCTACTAACTAATAATCTTTCGTTGGGACTAATGGCTAAAGCTTTGACGCTGGTTCTTTGGGCGCGAGTTTGGGAGACTTTTTGCCCTGTTTTTACTGACCAAATTCTCAGGAGAGGATCCGTATCACTACCACCAGCGAGAACCAATTGGTTATCGGGGCTGAAAATCACAGCATTAGGGGTGGATTGTTGCCCTTCTAAGGTTTTAGCGAGGGTAAGTCTGCCTAAACCTTCTACTAGGATAGTTTCTGGGGTTTTTTCGCCACTTTCAGCCGCGGGTTTAGGGGGGGCAATAGGACTTTGGGCATGACTAAGCTGATGTTGCCCGATTGTCAGCGTGGTTAAGACACTGACCACAATTGCCCCGACAAGTTTCTCCCCACCCATAAATCGGAATTTCATAAATTTAGTTGAATATTAACAAATGAACGGTGCTATAGATTCTAGCCTTTGAGGGGATTGATTGCCAAGCAAGGGGAGATTTTTGAGCTAAGAAGGTCGATTTTTTTCGTTTTTCAGGGTTGGTAAAGCCACTTGACCCGATTGGGGCGGTAAATAATATCTTGCTGCTTCTTCTTTGTTGATTACCTTAGTTTTTTGGCTCTGTTGCCACCGGGCTAAAATAGCGATCGCCATAATCGTTGCCCCTAAAGATAGCAGTGTCCATCTTTGTCCTACAACCCCGATGATGACATCTACTGCCGCTGCGGTAAAGATAAAGCTAGTTATTGGTTCTTGACGGTAAGCTTTCTTGAGAAAACGCGGCCAGAGGAGATTACTCATTTTATCTATTATTTCTACGGTTTCGATAATTCCAGCTTATCCTATCATCCTGAAAAATGTTGTCGATCGAGGTGATGGGGGGTTTTCAGTGAACAGTAAACAGTGAACAGTAATCAGTGAACAGTAATCAGTAATCAGTGAACAGTATGTCTCGTGCAAAAATCAAAAATCTTCTTTTAGGTGAGGACAATCCGAGACAAGAGGAGAAAAAAGACAATAGACAACTACTAAAACCATAAAACCTAAGATTATGTCAAATTTATCTCAAGTTTTCGATATTTTGAACTGATAGCGGCTCGATAACTGACTTTTGCAGGAGGTCTAGTAAACAGTGAACTGAAAACTCGGCTCTGATAGGCTGATATAGTAGCTATCGGAGACAAAAGTTAGTTTGCATCTAGGTTTAAAAATCCCAGAAAAGAAGATTCGCATATCAAATCAGCAAGGCCGAATAATATTAGAGATTCTACTGCTGAACTGCAAATAATCACCCCCAGAGAATCCGATCCTTTAACAAATACAAAGAGACGATACCCCTTCAAAACCAGTTGATAGGATTATGGTAGTGACTGAAATCAACTTTTAAGAATCTATAATGGGCTTTATTGTCCATTATTATCTAAATAACGGACTAAAAGCCTGTTATATGCACTTTTCCTCGGTATTATCATGGCCTATCCTCTCTACGTCGCTTTTATTTGGCATCAACACCAACCCCTCTACAAATCCTGTCAAACTCGCACCGATGCTTCGGGACAATATCGCTTACCCTGGGTGCGACTGCATGGGGTGAAAGATTATCTCGATTTAATCCTGATTCTAGAACGTTTTCCCAAATTACACCAAACTGTCAACCTTGTCCCCTCTTTAATCCTGCAATTAGAGGATTACGTCAACGGACTAGCGATAGACCCCTATCTTGCTCTCACCGTCACCCCGGAAGCGCAGTTAACCCTGGCACAAAAACACTTTATCCTCGAACACTTTTTCGATGCTAACCATCGTAACCTGATCGATCCGCACCCCCGTTACGGGCAATTATACGCACAGCGTCAAGAAAACGGTCATAGTTGGTGTATTAGCCATTGGAATCTGCAAGATTATAGCGATCTCTTAGCTTGGCATAACCTCGCTTGGATCGATCCTATCTTTCACAGTCACCCAGAAATCGCTGCCTGGTTAGAACAGGGAAAAAACTTCACTTTAAGCGATCGCCAGCGAATTATCTCCAAACAGCGTCAAATTCTGCGTCGTATCTTGCCGCAACACCGGTTAATGCAGGAAACCGGACAACTAGAAATCATTACCAGTCCCTACACCCATCCAATTTTACCCCTGCTGGCCAACTCGGAAGCCGGCCGGGTAGCAGTGCCGAATATGACCCTTCCTCGGCAATATTTCCACTATCCTGAAGATATTTCCCGTCATCTCCGGAAAGCTTGGCAAATCTATATCGATCGCTTTGATAAACATCCTCGAGGACTGTGGCCCTCGGAACAATCCGTTAGTCCCGCGATTCTCCCCGCTGTCGCTAAACAGGGTTTTCAGTGGTTATGTTCCGATGAGGGGGTGTTAGGTTGGTCTCTGGGACATTACTTTCATCGCGACGAAAAAGGCAATATTAGCGAACCGGAATTGCTTTATCGTCCCTACCGTCTGGAAACTAGCAACGGCAATTTATCGATGGTTTTCCGCGATCATCGTCTCTCGGATCTGATCGGATTTAGCTATAGTGGCATGAAAGCGCAAGAGGCCGCTACAGACTTAGTTAAACACCTAGAAGCGATCGCCGAACAACTGAAAACCAACGCAGAAACCACGACCCTAGAAAAACCCTGGTTAGTTACCATTGCGCTAGATGGCGAAAACTGTTGGGAAAACTATCATCAAGACGGTTTACCCTTCCTAGAGAACCTTTATCAACTTTTAAGCGACCATAAAGAGATCGAATTAGTCACCGTCTCCGAATATCTCGATCGCTTTCCCGCTAATGCCAAAATCCCCGTCAATCAACTTCATAGCGGCTCTTGGATCGATGCCAATTTTACCACTTGGATCGGCGATCCCGCTAAAAATAAAGCTTGGGAATATCTAATTTTAGCCCGTCAAACCCTCGCTAATCACCCGGAAGCGACGGAAGATAATAACCCCGACGCGTGGGAAGCATTGTATGCAGCGGAAGGTTCCGATTGGTTTTGGTGGTTTGGTTATGGCCATTCCTCCAATCATGACGCAATTTTTGACCAACTTTTCCGCGAACACCTGATCGCTCTTTATCAAGCTTTAAATGAGCCAATTCCCTCCTATTTGCTCGAACCGGTGGAAGAACACGGTAGCAAACAAAGTAATCGTCCTGAGGCTTTCATTCACCCCATTATCGACGGTTTTGGAGACGAACAGGATTGGGATAAAGCTGGACGGATCGAAATTGGTGGAGCCAGTGGTACAATGCACCGGGTCTCGTTAGTACAAAGGGTCTTTTTCGGTTGGGATCACCTCAATTTTTATCTGCGTTTCGATTGGAAACCGGGGGCAGAATTAGGCAAAGATATCGCGCCTGAAGTGCATTTATATTGGTATTATGATGAAGTGCATCGTCTGCAAAGTCCAATTCCCTTAGCAGATATTCCCCCTCGATCGCCCCTCGATTACGGTTATCATCATCATCTAGGAGTTAATTTAATCACGGAATTTACTTGGTTAGAAGCCGCTCAAGAATATTTTACCTGGCAGCGAGTTCCTAGTAGTGCCAAAGCTTCTTTTAATCAATGTTTGGAAATTGCTGTCCCTTGGGAAGGATTACACATTGAACCCGATGCTCGTCTCCATTTAATCGCAGTTTTAGCCAATCAAGGTCAATACTATGATTTCCTCCCCGTTGAAGAATTAATCTTCCTGCAAAGACCTTAAATCAGTGATCAGTAATCAGTAATCAGTGATCAGTAATCAGTTTTTTAGTTATCAGCTATCAGCTAGAATCAGTTATCAGTAACCGCTCTAATCTCTAGTTAGGGTCTGCTGAAAAAGTTTTTCGGTGGGGGTAGGGTGTGGGGTGTGGGGTGTAGGGTTTTACCGATTTTCAGGTGGTCAACTACCTAA
>MTBT01000167.1 GCA_002282935.1 Microcystis sp. LSC13-02
TTAATCAACAACTAAAGCTTATGTTTTTAGCTAAGTGAAATCATTGATTAAGAGACCTGTGCTTTTCAATAACTTTTTCAGCAGACCCTATATACAAAGTCAGCATTCATGAGGGGAACCCTGGGGCGCATTACTTCGCCCCTTTAAAAGCCGCCCCGTCCCATCGCGCTAAAAGCGAGGGTCTTCACCCCGACATTTGAGATACCTTGAGGACGCAAGTGGCAGCGTCCTCAAGGTATCTGGAAAAGGCTTTTTTCCTAGACTTTCCGAGAGTAGTATTCCACTACTAACAGTTCATTAATCGAGAGGGCAATCCATTCTCTTTCCACAACGCCATTAACTTTGCCCACAAGGGTATTTTTGTCAAATTCCAAATGACTCGGCAGGTTGGCTAAACCGGGGTATTCCATATTTCTTTTGACTAGATCCTGGGAACGCTCTTGATTTCTGACTCCAATCACATCACCCGGACGGCACTGATAACTGGCAATATCCACAACTCTACCGTTAACGGTGACGTGACCGTGATTGACTAATTGTCGCGCCCCCGGAATTGTCCCAGCCATACCGAGACGGAAAACGGTATTATCCAGACGCATTTCTAAGAGTTGCAGCAGCACTTGACCAGTGGAACCAGTAGCCCGGCGAGCTTTGCGGACATAGCGAATTAATTGTTTCTCGCTGACACCGTAGTTAAAACGCAGTTTTTGTTTTTCTTCTAGACGAATGGCATATTCTGAACGTTTTTTGCGGGCCTGGCCATGTTGCCCGGGTGCATAGGCACGACGGGCACTTTTACGGGTTAAGCCTGGTAATTCCCCTAAACGACGCACAACGCGCAAGCGCGGTCCTCTATAACGAGACATACAGACAGTCTGCTCCTATTTAAATTTATCCCAAAACTATTATCGTAGCACAAATTAAGTAATTTAGTTGGGGTGTGGGGAGAGGGGAGAACGGAGTGGGGAGAAAAAAGCTGATCACTGATTCAGGCCTGATGGCAGGTGATGTATTTTTTTCGTTAAAGATGAGGCTAATCTCTGCCATCTTAGGGCATACTGTGAGTGTAACTAAGCACTATATTACTCAGGTTGCTTTCCCACTCCTTCCCTAGCTGAATCTCTATCTTGGAGAAGCCATAGTCATGATCGAAATGAAAGTCGCTGGAATTGCCCTAGACGCTATCACTCGCAGTCCCATTGTACTGCTCAAGGATGGTTCCGAGCGTCGCGCTCTACCTATCTACATCGGACAAGATCAGGCTAAGGCCATTATGACCGTCCTCGAACAACAAAAACCCCCTCGTCCCCTCACCCACGATTTGATCGCTAATATTTTTAAAGTTTGGGACATGGATTTAGAAAAGATTATCATCCATTCTCTCCAAGATAATACCTTTTATGCTGTTCTCTGTCTCCAGCGCGGCGAAGTCAAAAAAGAAATCGATTGTCGTCCCAGTGATGCGATCGCTATTGCTCTGCGTACCAACAGTCCTGTCTGGGTAATGGAAGAAGTGATCGCTTCTGCTTCTATCCCTGTTGATCGTGACGCGGATGAAGAGGAACGTCAAGCTTTTCGCAATTTCGTCTCCAATCTTAGCCCCTCAGACCTGATCCAACGTCGCGGTGATTTTAGTGATCAGTGAAATTTCAGTCGGCAGCTTTATTCTCCCCACACTCCACACCCCACACCCCAATACCTTCTAACTGATAACTGATAACAAGGGCCGAATCTAAGACCTAATTGGTTAAGCTAAAAGCTTTGATGTGCTTAGTTTCTAACCTTCTTTTTAGGTAGGAGAATTGTCAGATTCTGTCTTTTGCACGAGTGCCTGTTGCCTCTTGCCTTCAAAAGCTGACAACTGATAACTGATAACTGATAACTGATAACTGATAACTGATAACTGATAACTGATAACTGATAACTGATAACTGATAACTGATAACTGAATCAATGCGTTATCGACGATTTGGCCGTACTAATTGGCAATTTTCGCTGTTTTCCCTGGGGACAATGCGCTGTTTGTCCTCAGAGTCGGTGTTTACCGCAACAGTTGATCGCGCCCTAGAATTGGGGATTAATCACCTAGAAACAGCCAGAGGTTACGGTAATAGCGAAGTTTTTCTCGGTCGCTACCTGCAGCGTCAAGGGGTGCGGGAGCAAGTTTATCTGACTACGAAATTGGTTCCCACTCCCGATCGCCAAACTATGGAAAAAGCGATCGCCGAATCCCTAGAACGATTACAATTAAATTACCTGGATTGTCTAGCAATTCACGGTATTAACACCTGCGAGCATTTAAACTGGATTAAAGACCCGCAAGGCTGCATGAAAGCCGTTTTTATGGCCCAAGAAGCTGGAAAAATCGGTCATATTGGCTTTTCTACCCATGCACCCCTAGAAATTATTCTGGAGACGATCAATACAGATTTCTTCGCTTTTGTCAATATCCATTACTATTTTTTTTGGCAAAGACAGCAACCGGCGATCGCTTTAGCCCAAGCAAAGGACATGGGTGTGTTTATCATTTCCCCTGCTGATAAGGGAGGTGGTCTCCACAGACCTCCCAAGAAGCTAGAGGAATTATGCGCTCCTTTTTCACCCCTAGAGCTAAATTATCGCTTTTTATTGAGCGATCCGCGCATTAATACCCTCAGCGTCGGGGCAGCGATACCGGAGGAATTAGAGGCAATTATTAACGTATGCGAAGGAGATCAGCCCCTAGATGCGGCAGAAATTGCCGTTTTTAAGCGTTTAGAGACACATTTAACCGATAAATTGGCTACAGATTTATGTAGCCAATGTTATCAATGTTTACCCTGTCCCGAAAATATTAATATCCCTGAAGTGTTGAGACTGCGGAATCTGGCAGTAGCTTACGAAATGACCGATTTTGGCCAGTATCGCTATCGAATGCTGGAAAATGCCGGTCATTGGTTCCCCGGACGCAAAGCGAATAATTGTACTGAATGCGGTGATTGTTTACCTCGCTGCCCGGAAAAATTGCCGATTCCCCAGCTGCTATTTAATACACACGAACTACTTAAAGGACCAGCGCAACGGAGATTGTGGTCATCTTAGGACGAAACCCTGAAAAATTTTTTTTGGGGATCGTCAAAGTGTAAAAACTATCTTAAGATTAACAGGTAAGAGAATTAACTTTCTTGAATTTAAAGAGACAAAAAACAAGAAATAGATTAAGGAGTAAAGGATATGGCACTCGTCCCCATGCGGTTATTGTTGGATCACGCGGCTGAGAACGGATATGGCATCCCCGCTTTTAACGTAAATAATATGGAGCAGATCCAAGCGATCATGCAAGCGGCGGCAGCCACCGATAGCCCCGTTATCCTGCAAGCTTCTCGCGGTGCGCGCAAATATGCAGGGGAAAACTTCCTGCGTCACTTGATCACCGCCGCGGTGGAAACCTATCCTCATATCCCCATCGTGATGCACCAAGATCACGGTAATGAACCCGCCACCTGCTACTCGGCGATCCGTAACGGTTTCACCAGTGTCATGATGGATGGTTCCTTAGAAGCGGATGCCAAAACTCCCGCCACCTACGAGTACAACGTTAACGTTACTGCTGAAGTAGTAAAAGTTGCTCACTCGATCGGCGCTAGTGTGGAAGGGGAACTCGGTTGCTTAGGTTCCTTAGAAACCGGTAAAGGAGAAGCGGAAGATGGACACGGTTTTGAAGGGGAATTAGATCACTCGATGCTGTTAACTGATCCCGATGAAGCGGTGGATTTCGTCGAAAGAACCCAAGTAGATGCTTTAGCAGTAGCGATTGGTACTAGCCACGGTGCTTACAAATTTACCCGCAAACCCACTGGCGAAATTCTTGCTATTAGCCGCATTGAAGAAATTCACAGCCGCTTACCCAATACTCACTTGGTTATGCACGGTTCTTCCTCGGTTCCCGAAGATCTCCTCGAATTAATCAACCAATTCGGTGGCGCTATCCCTGAAACCTACGGTGTACCCGTGGAAGAAATCCAAAAAGGCATCAAGAGTGGTGTGCGTAAAATCAATATCGACACCGACTGCCGTTTAGCAATTACCGCCGCAGTTCGGGAAGCACTTTTCAGCAACCCGAAAGAGTTTGATCCCCGTTTCTTCTTGAAACCCTCGATCACCTATATGCAGAAAGTTTGTGCCGATCGCTATCAACAATTTAGTACCGCCGGTAACGCCAGCAAAATCAAACAAATGTCCCTTGATGATTACGCAGCCAAATATGCTAAAGGACAATTAACCCAAGTCAGCAAAAAAGTTGTGGCTGTCTAGTTACTGAGAAATTAAGCGATCGCTTAATTGCACCGATCTAGTAGAATTTTTCGGGTAGTTATAGTTAACTACCCTCTTTTTTTATGGGAATCCCTTGAAGGGAAAGAGTTGCCAGATAAGAATCGATTTCAGAGAAAAGACTATACTGAAAATAATCAGCAGATCAGCACTTGATTTATAAGAGAAGCAAGATGAGAAAAAAATCGTTGTGGGTGGGATTATTGGTAGGATTTTGGTTTTGTCTAACTTGGATGGCATGGACACCCACAGCAGCCGCCTTTAGCGAAGAACAAAAATTACTACTGCAATCTTGGCGATTAGTCAACCAATCTTATTATGATGACACATTTAATCATCAAAACTGGTGGCAGGTGCGGGAACAATTCATCAAAAAACCCCTCAACGATCGGACGGCGGCCTACAATGCGATCGAACAGATGTTAGCTACTCTCGATGAACCCTTTACCCGTCTCTTGCGACCGGATCAATACCATAACCTACAAATTAGCACCACGGGGGAATTATCGGGGGTAGGACTGCAAATTAATATCAATCCCGACAATGGTTACTTAGAAGTGGTGGCCCCCCTTGCCGGTTCTCCTGCTGAGGCTGCTGGTTTGACTAGCCACGATCGCATTTTGTTTATTGATGGCATCGATACTACTACTTTAACCCTCGATGCAGCAGCGGCCAAAATGCGCGGAACTCCCGGAACAGAAGTTTCCTTAGTCATTCTTCCCGATCAAAAAAGTCAACCAAAAACCCTATCTTTAACCCGTCAACGCATTTCTTTAAGTCCAGTGGTAGCGGTTTTAGATAAAAATTCTAGTTCCTTGCCGATCGGTTATGTGCGCTTAAATCAATTTAGTGCTAACGCGGCCAAAGAAGTCTCAGAAGCGGTGACGAATTTACAAAAACAAGGAGCCAAGGGTTATATTTTGGATCTAAGAAATAACCCCGGTGGTTTACTGCAAGCGGGCATAGAAATCGCTCGGATGTGGATTAATCAGGGAACGATCGTTTATACGGTTAATCGTGAGGGAATTGCCGATAGTTTTGCCGCTTCTGGTAATGCTTTAACTGACGCGCCTTTAGTCGTTTTGGTCAATCAGGGAACCGCCAGTGCCAGCGAGATTTTAGCCGGAGCATTACAGGACAATCAACGGGGGGTTTTAGTGGGAGAAAAGACTTTCGGTAAGGGATTAATTCAGTCCTTATTCGAGTTACCCGATGGGGCAGGATTAGCGATTACCGTGGCCAAATATGAAACTCCCGCCCACCATGATATTCATAAGTTAGGAATTATGCCCGATCGAGTGGTGGCACAGGAACCGATCACCTATGAGCAAATCGGCACCGAAAAAGATAGTCAATACCAAACGGCGATTCAGTTTTTAAACCAGAAGACCATTTTAGCCAAAGCTTCCTGAGTGGGGTTTTCAGCCATCAGTTACCAGTTATCAGTTACCAGTTATCAGATGCGAGTTTTCAGGGTTCTTCGCTACTTGGTATGGTTCGATCGGGGGGCATAAATCGACTAAATACTTATCTGGCAAGAGACTTAATTGAATAGTTCGTTAGAGAGGGAAAACAATTGACAAAGATCGCATCAATGTCTTTCTCTATAAGGGTTTCATCTCTTATAACCCCCTCCATTGCATAACACAAACAAAAAGAACCGTTTTCAGTTCACTGTTTACTATTTACTGTTTACTGATCACTGAAAAAACTTCCCACACCCGACGGCATAAATCGAACAAATTAGTCATTTTTTCCATCAATATCTAAATTAAGATGGAAACCTGTTTGATGTGGCGAGAATGCTAACATCGATTAGAATTTTCCCAGTCCGGGCTTTTCAGTCTTCCAACCTTGACTTATCCTTGATCTTACCGCCATGCAGAGATATATTCGATCGCCCCTAGCCCTAACCCTGAGCATCAGCCTCTTAGCTAATTTTTTAACCGCTTGTAATAATGCCCAAACCCCAGATAACAACGCCTCTAGCCCCACCACCACTGCCCCCGGGGATCAGGGCTTAAAATTAGGGGCTTTACTGCCCATTACCGGAGATTTAGCCGCTATTGGTCAAAATATGCCCGAAGCAGCCGCCCTAGCGGTAGAGACTATCAATGCCTGTGGTGGAGTCAATGGCAAACCAGTCACCCTCGTGAAAGAAGATGACCAAACCGATCCCGCCGCCGGTGCTTCAGCAATGACGAAACTAGCGGAGGTGGATAAAGTAGCCGGTGTGATCGGTTCCTTTGCCAGTAGCGTCTCAGGAGCAGCCGTCGATGTGGCGGTGAGAAATAAAGTTATGTTAGTCTCTCCGGGTAGCACCAGTCCTGTATTTACTGACAGGGCGAAAAAAGGCGATTTTCAAGGTTTTTGGGCGCGGACGGCTCCCCCGGATACCTACCAAGCTCAAGCTTTAGCGGTCCTAGCTAAGAAAAGGGGTTTTCAAAATGTGGCCACCGTCGTGATCAATAACGATTACGGAGTGGGATTTGAACGGGAATTCGTGAGCGCTTTCGATAAATTAGGCGGCACTATCACTAATAAGCAAAATCCCGTCCGTTATGACCCGAAAGCTGCCACTCTCGATAGTGAAGCGGCGGCTGCCTTCGCTAACCAACCGGATGCTGTAGCGGCAGTCCTTTACGCTGAAACGGGCAGTTTATTACTGCAAGCGGCCTATAAACAGGGATTGACCAAAGGAGTTACCGTCCTCCTCACCGATGGGGTTTTTTCGGAAGATTTCACCAAACAGGTGGGGAAAGGAACCGATGGTAAGTCAATTATTGCTGGGTCCCTAGGCACGGTCCCCGGGGCCGACGGTCAAGCTTTAAGTGCTTTTACTACTCTCTGGAAAGAAAAGACCGGCAAGGATGTCACCGCTTTTGTTCCCCATACTTGGGACGCGGCGGTTTTATTGATGTTAGCGGCCGAGGCGGCTAAATCTAACACTGGTGAAGGGATTCAAAGCAAGATTCGTGAGGTGGCTAACGGTCCGGGGACGGAAGTAACCGATGCTTGTCAAGCCATGGAAATGATTCGCAAAGGCGAGGATATTAACTATCAGGGAGCCAGTGGCAATGTGGATATCGATGAAAATGGCGATGTGGTCGGTAGTTACGATGTCTGGACTGTCAAGGATGATGGGACTCTCAAGGTTATCGATCAGGTGACACCCAATCAGTAATTAGGGCTGGCTGAATAAATCTAAAAACCTTGCTGGATAAGACTTTTAGACTTTTTTCCCATCAAAAATTACCGGACCGGGGAGTGATCGGGGGGAAAATTCCGGGACTTTTTCCCTGAAAATTAGGTAATTTACCCCCTCAAAATCGGTAAAACCCCACACCCTGCCCCCACGAAAAACTTTTTGCCGCAAACCCTACTTATGAGGAGAGGCACTCATGCAAGAGGGAGAATAAATAATCAGTTTTTAATAACCGGATTTAGTATTTTGTGCCAAGGCTCTGCCTTGGCACAAGCAAAATTTCTTGAAGCATTTTCGGTTATTGAGAATTTTTTCGTTTCCTGGCTTTTTGTTTGCTGGTAGAGAGTAAGGGAGCGGTTAATTTTTCATAGAGTTCAAAGAGGTATTCAATACGATTTAATTCACTGGTAAAGCGTTGGGGACGATAACATAAATCAACGGCTTTGTCAAGTTTTTGGTGAGCTTTGATCAGGTCAGGAGGCATAGTTAAAGGATCGTATAAATCCGCAAGACTACTATCGGGATATTTTGCCCTTGTATCTAGCACAGCTTGAGCGCAAGTCTCGACGGTTTGTTTTTGTTTTTCGGTCGCAGTTTCAGGAAAAGGAAAATTATTATAAACGATGGTGTTTGAATAACGGTAATCACTTTTTAATCTTCCGCAAACATATTTAACCCATGCCATGTGCATTTCTGAAGTAAGAATACCAAATAAATATAGATTTGCATTTGCAACAAATAGACAACTATTATTAGCAATATAATCTGGAGTAAAGAATCCTAATGGAATATATTTTCTATTCTCCGAAGAATGACTTGGTATTAGAATATAGCTTGTTTTTGGCTGTCTATTTTCAGTAAATAATGTTGGGAACTGCGCCCACTTAATTGTCGCAATTTTAGAACTAGCCAAACGCATTTCTTTAACAGCTTCTACTCTTTTTAATAATAGGGGCAACTGCTTCAATTCTTTAGGCTGTATTTCTGTTAACCAAAAACACCAGCGTCTTTTATTATTCAGAAATTCATCAGCAGAAATAAAAGGCTTAATGAATTTTTTTCCCTCAGATTCTTGTCGAATATACTCTTCTTTTTCTTCGTTAGTCATTAAAAGATTACCACCATCAGTAGGTTGGCTACCTTTAAGCATTTCAGGCACGTTGCAAATAGGTTTTATTTTCTTTAAAATGATTAAATCATTGCCTTCTGTCAGATAAGGATTAATATTTTTAACCTTTCTTTCTGTCGGTTCACCTTTAATATCAGCATAATCAAAAATACGTTTATTCTCAATATCCTGAACACCAAAACCAATAATAACACAATGAACTACGGCGTTTCCTTTTGCTTCATTACTCCAGCTAAAAGTTAGATGGGCAAAATGAATTTTAATTTTATATTTTTGATAAAGCTCTTGCCAAAGAATCCCAACTTGTTCACCCTGAGAAATAGAATTTGTGCTAACTAAAGCGCAACGAATTAAACTATTTTGAATAAATTCAGCCGCTTTAATATACCATGCCGTCACATAATCTAAAACACCTGCTCCTTTAACTTCGCCTAAAACATGATTCATGTCAGCCTTTTGGTGGGCATTTTGTAACTGTTTCCCCACAAAAGGAGGATTTCCTAAAATAAAATTGAGCTTCTCTTTTGATATAACTTCCTCCCAATCAATCCGCAAAGCATTTCCATTAACAATCTTTGCCGCTTTCTTCAACGGTAAACGCACAAAATACTGACCAAAAGTATTACTAACCTTAATATTCATCTGATGATCAATTAACCACATTGCCACCTCAGCAACTCTTACCGCAAACTCA
>MTBT01000168.1 GCA_002282935.1 Microcystis sp. LSC13-02
GTATAGATTTCAGCTACTTTTAGGCGTAGGCACTCTCATCGAATTTTATTTTAAGTTAATTATTTGCATAACAATTACCGAAGAGCCCTAATAAAGGTGCTGTAGCATTGCGAGGATGGGTTAAAGTCGCTTGCGAGTAAGCATTTTTAACAGAAAAAGTATTTAATAACTCATCCAATCTTGATACCATTCTCGCTTTCAGTTTCTTAAAGTCTTCCTCAAAGTTTTCATCGCTATTAACCACGACAGTATTGACATAAACATCGATATGTTTAGTTAATTTCTCTCCCACTTCCTTTAACTCTTGATTGAGGTGATTTAACTCCAGAGCTTTCATCGCCTCAATTTCTCGTGGTTGACTTTCTAAATCACTATAAATCCCTTGATAATGATTTTTGAGAGTGATGCAGAGAGATTGTAAATCATCGGCTAAATTAGCAAACAATTGCGGACGTTTTTCCTCCGTGAGATAACGAGTAATTGCCGTGCGAAATTCTTCGATACCACTATCAGCAATTAACTGCTCTAGTAAAGGAGTTCCCCACTCGCTTAAAACTCGGAAGTAATTTTTATTAGGAGTTTCATAACCGTGGATGGAAACTTTAAAGGGAGTTGCCAGTAATTTACCGGAGTTGGCACAATAGTTATTAAACTCGCTGACAAATTGCGGTGTTTCTTCTTCTCCTCCTAAATTTTTAACACTTTCGGCAAAGATAGAATCTAAACCATAACGCTGATTAATATTGGTTTGATTTTTCACCTGATACCCATAAAACCCTAAAAGTCCGCTGGTTTTGTAGAGGCGGGAAGTATCACGAAATTGCGTTTGAATCAGGTTTTCTAAACGCTGTTTTAGTTGGGCTGCGTACCAGGTTTCATCGATGCGGTTAAAAACATAAAAAACTCGATCACGAATACCAGCATTAGAGCGAATTTTTTCGAGTAATTCCGTTTCTTCTGTGGCTAATTCTCCCGCAGAAGCAGCCTTTAAAACACAAACCACTGCTGAAGTATCAGGATCCTCTATTTTACGATAGGCTAAGGCGGCATCTTTTTTGACTGGGGCATCAATACCGGGCAAATCTACCAAAACGTTACCATCTTTAAGGAGAGGATGATGACAGTAATATTCTAGACGTTTTAAGACGGCGCTATTGCTACCACGACGGGCAAAACTGGCCGCTTCTGCTAAATTAGAAAAGTGAAATTGTTCCATGGAATAGGTGGCATTATGCAGCGTATGGATCCGCTCACGATTTTGAGTAAATCCTTCAATTAATAATTTTAAACCCTGAGCTTGTTTAGCTCGCTCGGATTTGCCTTCTCCTCCTTCCTGTTCGATAATTTTTTGACAGTATTGGTTTAACTGACTACAGTATTCGGGGGAATTAATGTTACTGGGATTAGTTAATTGCAGATTTTGACAAACGGTATCGACTAAAGTACGAATTTCTACTTCGCTGAGAAAGGTTAAAACCACTCTTTCCTCATCAGCTTCTGCGTACTCAATATAACATTCTGTACCTGTTGCGTGTCCTTCGGCACTATACAGCAATTCTCGCTCTAAAAGTGCATTGATTAACATTGATTTACCGGCACTAAAAGCACCGGCAAAAACGATTTCAAATTTGGGAGAAATGGCTTTTTGTAGGGCAATTTCTATCTTGCTGGTATCCTGTTGATTGCGGAGAGAGGATTCGCCTTTGAATAGTTCAATTATACTGTTAACATTACCAGCCAGATTACTGCATTGGGGTAAAAGTTCAGTCATGGTAAAACCCAAATCTAGAAGAACAGTGCTATTGTTCCCCAGATTATAACAAAATTCCCTAACTAGATGTCACATCTTTGGTCAGCGATTTAAGCAATCAAGGACAAAGTCATCGTCTTCAATCTAGAATCAGGATTGATTATAATCAATTTAGTACATACCGATTTCCGAGAACCTTCTTAGGTAAAAATTCCTTCCTGAATCCTAGAATAATGATAATTATGTGGACAAAAATGGCAATAGATAAATTGAGATTAAAAAAAATTCGGACTAGGGGACAGTTAGGATTTTTGTTAGGAACAGTTTTTCTTTTGGGTGGCTGTCATTCTCTGAATGTTATCCAAAATCGTCCCCAACCCTTGCCCCAAGATCAATATATTCAAGTCTATTTTAATTATAATCAAGCCCAGGGTTCAAATTATACCGATCCCTATCGCCAAATTAATCGCCCAGGGGATAATTTAGAACAGGTTATTATTGATAATATCAACTCGGCAAAAAGTTCGATCGATCTAGCGGTGCAAGAGTTACGTTTACCCGCCATCGCTCAAGCTTTAGTTGCTCGTCAGCAACAGGGAATTAAAGTTAGGGTTATTCTCGAAAATATTTACAATCAACCTATTAATAGTTTAGCCAAAAACCAAGAACAATTAAGCGATCGAGAACAGGAACGTTATCAAAACCTTTTTGACTTAGTTGATCTAAATCGAGATGGTAAATTAAGTACAGAAGAAATCGCCCAAAGAGATGCAATTACTATCCTCAAAAAAGCTGGTATTCCCCTAATTGATGATAGGGCAGATCGCTCAAAAGGTAGTGGTTTAATGCACCATAAATTCATGGTTATTGATCATCACACTACTTTAATTAGTTCAGCTAACTATACCTTAAGTGATATTCATGGAGACTTTTCTAATCCCGAAACTATCGGTAATGCTAATCACTTATTAGTGATTAATAATACCCCACTAGCTAGAGTTTTTCAAAAAGAATTTAATCTGATGTGGGGAAGGGAAGATCGGCCTAAATTTGGGTCAGATAAACCCCAGAGAAAAACGCAAAAAATTACTATCGGTAATAGTAGTCTGACGGTGAAATTTTCCCCCGATTCTATCACTTATCCCTGGGCAATTACTAGCAATGGTCTGATCGGTGAAACTTTAAATAAAGCTGAAAAATCCGTGAATTTAGCCCTGTTTGTCCTGACGGAACAGCCTCTAGCTAATATTCTCGCCCAACGACATCAAAAAGGGATAGAAATTAAAGCTTTAATTGATCCTAGTTTTGCCTTCCGATACTATAGCGAAGGATTAGATTTATTAGGAGTTGCTCTCAGTAATAAATGTCGTTATGAACCAGATAATCAGCCTTGGCAAAACCCAATTAATACCCTAGGAGTTCCCGCTCTAGCGGCGGGAGATAAATTACACCATAAATTCGGTTTAATCGATGATAAAATTGTGATTACTGGTTCTCATAATTGGTCAGCAGCTGCTAACCATCAAAACGATGAAGCTTTAGTTATTATCGATAATCCCACCGTTGCCGCTCATTTCGATCGAGAATTTCAATATCTTTACCGTACCGCTAAATTAGGACTGCCGGAAACTATTAAAAATCGGATCGAACAGGATAGAAAAAACTGCCCCCAATCTGTAACAATTAAAAGCGATCGCTTAATTAATTTAAACACCGCCACGCGAGAAGAACTAGATAGTTTACCCGGTATCAGTGGCAAATTAGCCGAAAAAATTATCGCAGCCCGGCAACAAAAACCCTTTACTTCCCTAGAAGATTTGGATCGAGTATCGGGAATCGGTCAGGGAAAAATTAACAAGCTCAAAGGCAAAGTCAGCTGGTGAGCATTGCTTCGTCTGCATTTTCTTCCACAGACAAAAACTAGCAATTTTCCCTCCACAAGCCCTATTTTAACGGTTCGGGAATACTATCGGAAGGAGCTTCAAACTGTCCGGTAATAACGTATTCTAGACGCAATTTTAGCCAAGTAATAAACTGTTGATTGAGAGAAACAATCGCCGCTGGCGGTTGGGGAGTTTTCTTTTTGATATCGGCAAAAGCGGGAGTATCTAAAAAAGCTGGATTGGCAATTAACCAAAAATCAATTTCTTGACCTTTTTCTTGATAATTCCTGATTCTTTCCTTCAAAACTTCCTTTTCGATCGCTTCTTCTTCTAAAAACTTTTGACTGGCTACCAAATAATAATAAGTTGTCATCATCTTTCCTTTAATTTTTCAGTGTAATTGTTCGTTAGTCGGGAGATTAGCTGATAGCTGATGGCTTTTACAATTGTCCACGCATAGCCAATTTCATTTCCCTAACAGCCCGTTCCAACCCGACCAAAACCGCACGACTGATAATTGTGTGACCAATGTTCAATTCTTCCATATTGGGCAAACAGGCGACGGGATAAACATTCCAATAGGTCAAACCGTGACCAGCATTCACCCGCAAACCCAGAGAGGAAGCGTATTCACAACCTTCTTTAAGAATTGTTAATGCTGCTTGACAATCGCTCTCCTGTTGTGCTTCGGCGTATTGACCGGTATGGAGTTCAATAAATTTCGCCCCCGTATTAGCGGCCGCTTGAATTTGGGCAAAATCGGCATCAATAAACCAACTAACGGGGATATTAGCCGATTGCAGGCACTCTACAACCCGACAAAAACGGTCAAAATTGCCCAGCATATCGATCCCCCCTTCCGTGGTCACTTCCTGGCGCTTTTCGGGGACAAGGGTGACATAATCGGGTTTAATATCGAGAGCAATGGCGATCATTTCCTCCGTCGGGGCCATTTCCAGATTCAGATGAGTCCGCACCGTTTGCCGGAGAATCCGCACATCGCGATCTTGGATATGACGACGATCCTCGCGCAAGTGAACGGTAATGCCATCAGCACCACCGATTTCGGCCAAAACTGCCGCCGCCACGGGATCCGGTTCCACGGTCTGACGCGCTTGGCGAATTGTGGCCACATGGTCGATATTGACACCCAAAGTCAGCAAAGTTGAACCTCCTTGTTTGTTAGTCCAACTTTCCATCTTACCATTGCGGTCAAAAGCGATTACATACTGGAGATATTTAAACCCATGGTCAGTTCTTCCATTTTGCTGCGCATGGTTTCCGTGGAGGCATCATAGGCGGCTTTCATGGCTTCTAGAATAGACCCAGCCACAATCTCCAGATCTTGGGAGAGGAGAGAAGGGTCGATTTCAATACCCCGGGGTTCTTGGTTGCCACTGAGATAGACTGTCACCAAGCCATTTTCACTTTCGCCTGGAATTTCCATAGTTTCCAGTTCTTCTTGCAGAACTTTAGCCCCTTGTTGCACCTGTTGCGCTTTTTGGAAAGCGTCTTGTAGTTCTTTAATCTTACCGAGACCGAATCCGAATCCTTGTCCTTGTGCCATGATGTTTTTTTTGTTTAAGGGGTCACTCAAGGTTTTTATTGTACTGCTTAAGGTGGACCGGGGTCAACTTTTGTCCATTTGAGGGCAAAAAGTGATTATTGACAACGTTGACATCCTCACCGCCGTAAACGGACGGTGATTCCCAAACCTCACGATTTAGGTTTCTGCTTCTTTCCCTTGCGGGGTTCCGCACC
>MTBT01000169.1 GCA_002282935.1 Microcystis sp. LSC13-02
TTAAGAAATATGTAGAGAATCAGGATTCCCCTGAATATTAGCTGTGCTTCGCTGTTTTATGCTGGTCGGTTTTTCATCTCCGAGGTGAAACATACATAGCCTTCAAACCGACATTTAAGGTAAAAAAGCCTTTCCATGAGATGCTATGGCAAGCTATAGACTCAGACAAACAGGGATATGGGGAATATCACCCTCACCCTGAAAGCCTAAACTCGGACTGAATAAGTGATTGAATACATGGATAATTTTAACCCCAAATTAACGGCTCTGGCTCTTGTCTTGAATGTTGAGGAAAATCTCGAAGATATTTTTCGGAAAATAGCTAGTATGAGCGCTCATCAATTGCAAGCGCGGCACTGTTCAATTATGTTAAGCTCTCCACAGGAATTAAAAGGGGAAATTACCGATTATCTAGAAGTTTTTGCCCATTATGATGATCTATCACCTTTGGCTGATCAAGAAATAATTAAACTCGATCAAGTTATTGCCGACAGTGTAGCGGCCACAGGGAAACCTTTACTAATTAAGGATATCACTCGATCGCCATTTTCCACTGCAGCCCCTTATCCCAAAAGATCAAATAATAATAGTTTTATCTCCGTACCGATTATCCTAAACGAGCAGGTAATCGGAGTAATTAATCTCAGTTTTCCCCTAGACAAAAAACATTTTGAACCATTAGATTTAGAAATCTTGCAGTTATTCGCTCAACAGGCTGCCCAATCCCTGCAAATTTTTCATTTGCAAGGGATATTAAAATCTCGTTTTGTGGCTATGGCAGTGACTAGAGAAATAGCAGAAATTCAGTCCGAACATTTGATCGCTGTCCCTCCTTATCCCCCGAAATTAGCCAAAATTGTCGCTAAGGCTTTTTTTAAAGAATTAACTCAGGCCGGTTTTGGAACCCATCAAGTTATTGAGATTGCTAATGAGGTTTTGAATTTACTACAAAAGACCCTTAATAAACATAGAAATCGTCTGGAAGGAAAAGATTGAGTCCTAGTCAAGGGTTAAAATCGACTAACTTGCCACTCCGGTGCAGTCCTAAGAAGTAATTGAGATAGTTAACAGCTTAATTGTCCGTTGTTTACTGATTACCGCTGCCATCCTGCCGTCCTAATTCATAGACACCACAGGCAACACAGGCGAGAATACCGACACTAATCGGCCAACTTTTTCCTAAACTAATCTCGATTAACCAATCGGAAAAACCGCCGAGAATGAGAAAGGGAATAATACTAAAGATAGAGGCATAAAAAGCATTTTGGGATTCTCTGGCGACGCGAGTTTTTTCAAACTCCTCTAGGGAAGTATAGAGGAAACGCTCGGCAAAATTAAACCAGCCATAGAAAATTTCTATAAACCAATTTCGCACCCCAGCTAACCCCAGATACAATGCTAAAGACCAGAGACAGCTACCGGCAATAAAGGCCGGGGAAATATTGATAGTGAAGGGCAGAAAGTCGATTACCATAAATGAGAGCCACAGAAGTGGTAAATTTGAGCGAGCGGCTTGATCGATCTTAACAAGTCTTGACCCTTGCACCAAAAAGTTGACATCCTCACCGCCGGGGCCGGACGGTGATTTCCAAACCTGACGATTTGGGTTTCTGCTTGGGGTTCCTTACCGGGTTTCGCAGCTGCCTTGACAGATTTACCCCCCTCTGGTCAACAGGTCGCCACCAGGACTGGGAAAATGGGGAAATGGCGAAATTCAACTCAAACCCCTTCGCTGATTTCTCTGTGTTCTGACATGGAGAGCTTTATTTTCAACTAATCTTACACCGCCCAAGGTGCGCCGCAATAGCGACTCTTGTTCTGCTGTTGGGTAAAATCGGTAGCGATAGGCTTTCCCCATACCTGACGTTCTGGCATATATCTTGTAAATGCGCTAGTATTTAACAGTAAATCCAACCTAGAACGGCGGGGTTTCAGACCCAATTTTTTTGATGAAAAGTTTTTTTAAGAAACCTTATCGGTTAGGAATTTTGATGCTTGTATCGACAAGTTTAATGGCCTGTAGTGCCTTATATAGCTCTTTTGCGGAACTCGGATCATCTTTCTCTCCCTCTCCTTCTCCCTCTCCCTCGCCTTTAGATGCGGCAACTTTACTTGTTTTAGAGAATAAAATCTATCAACAGGTCAATCGCTATCGTCAATCTCGTAATTTATCTCCCCTACTGTTAAATCGAGCAATTTCGCAACAGGCAAGATTACATAGCCAACGTATGGCCGCGGGTTTAGTTCCTTTTAGTCATCAAGATTTTGACAAAAGAGCGCAAACTATTGGTGTTTCGGTTCCCTATCAAGCGGTGGGGGAAAATGTGGCAGTTAATCAAGGTTATGATGACCCGGTAATGATTGCTGTGGATGGCTGGATTAAAAGTCAAGGTCATCGGGAAAATATGGAGGGAGATTTTGATAGTACCGGGATTGGAGTAGCGACGGATAATCAAGGCAAGTTATACTTTACTCAAATATTTCTAAAACGTCAATCCGCTCCCGTTTCTACTAATCCTCTTAGCTACGATCCTATCCAGAATCAATCTTTTTTAATCACCCTCGAAGAAAACACTAATTATCAAGTTAATCGCTACCGAATTTCTCAAAATTTACCGCCCCTACGTCTCGATGCTCGTATTAGTCATGAAGCTCGCTTATTTAGTCAAAAAATGGCCCATAAACAGGCTCCTTTTAGTCATGATGGTTTTGAGGGAAGAGTCAAGGCAGTACAAAGGAAGATTCCTTTAGAAAAAATGGGCGAAAATTTGGCTTTTATGAAGGGATATCCTGACCCCGTTAGCGTTGCCGTCAAGGGTTGGATTAATAGCCCCGGCCATCAAAAAAATATGGTTGGTGATTATAATCTCACCGGTATCGGTATCGCTAAAAATAATGTTGGTGAATATTATTTTACACAACTTTTTGTTAAAAAGCGTTGACAAAATCCCCCCAATGATATTTTAATTTAATTACCAGTTTTTAACATCAGTGATCAGTGATCAGTGATCAGTGATCAGTTATCAGTTATCAGATTCGAGTTATCAGATTTGAGTTTTCAGTGGACAGTCTTAAGTAAGGAGTATTAAATGGCATTAACAGTGCTGTCTTTTTACTGATTACTGATTACTGTTTACTGTTTACTGATTACTGTTTACTGTTTACTGATCACTGAAAAAAGCTCTCCTAACCCCTAACTATATGAACTTAGATAATTTTCAAGTGTGCGATCGAGATTTAAGCGATGACCTATTATCCCGTTATTTAGGGGTTAATTCGATCGCTGTAGATACAGAAACTATGGGATTAATTCCAGGGCGCGATCGACTGTGTTTAATTCAACTCTGTGATCCCAGTGGTTTTGTCACCGCTATTCGCGTTTTTAGGGGGCAAACAGAGGCTCCTAATCTGAAAAAGGTCATGGAGGATGAGCAGATAGAAAAAGTCTTTCATTTCGCCCGTTTTGATGTGGCTCAATTGTCCCAAACTTTTGCCATTGCCACTCAACCGATTTTCTGTACCAAAATCGCCAGTAAACTGGCTCGGACTTATACCAGCAGTCACGGTTTAAAAAGCCTCGTGCAGGAATTGGAAGGCATAGAATTAGACAAAACCGCTCAGAGTTCTGATTGGGGAAATGCCGCTAATCTTACCCGACAACAACTGAGTTATGCTGCTAACGATGTGCGCTATTTATTGTCAGTGCGAGATAAATTAATTGTGATGCTGCAAAGAGAAGAAAGATGGGAATTAGCCCAAAAATGCTTTAGTTGTATCCCCATCTTCACCGCTTTAGATTTACAGCAATACAAAGATATATTTGAGCATTAGTCGGCAAAAGTTACAGCCTATATTTTGCCAATAATACCAAATCGGTTTTTAATAGTATGATTGACTCCCAATCGAACCTTAAAAACCCAGTTATGGATTATTTCTCCCCACTCCCCACTTCCCCACTTCCCCATTTCCCCCCGCAACGCGCACGAAGTGGTCTCCCCACTCCCCTCACTGATTACCGACAACTGAAAATGCTCTCTACTGCCAAAAGCTGCCAAGATCACAAAAAAGACCGCTATGATCGAAAATAGAAATCATCGTCATTGGTAGAGAATAGGTAAAAAATCTATGACATCTTATGCGGCCTCCTCTGCACGAGCCGAAATGAGCGAACTTCGGCGCCTAAAAACCCTACTACCGCCAGAATTACAAAGTTGGGTAACGGTAGAAGGTTCCACAGAGGTTAACCCCCCCCTGATCCGTTGTGAAGAAATTGGCAGAGATGAGGTAGAAATTCAGATAGATTTAGCCAAATGGGAAAATTTAGCCATTGATCAGCGTAATCTGCTCTTTTGGCATGAAGTCGCCAGGATTCAAAATGATAGTATTCCCCGGGAAGGCTGGGAAATGGCCGCCCTCGCTATTGGCTTAGGTGGTGCGGTGGGGGAATTATGGGTACAGGATGGTTTATTATTGCTTTTGGCCATGGGATTATGTGGGATTTCCGGTTATCGTCTCTGGCGCAAAAATAATGGCGATAAAATTCTCAAAGAAGCGATCGAAGCTGATGAAAAAGCGATCGCCCTGGCCACCCGTTTCGGTTATTCTCTCCCCAACGCCTACAAGAGCCTAGGCAGTGCCTTTAAAACCCTAATTGAACAAACCCCTAACCGTCGTCTGCGTAAGCGTTATGAGACCCGTTTAGATGCCCTGAGAAAGGGTGCAGCCAAAGCGAAGGCCCAAACCCAAGGCCGTCCGCCCCTAGGTGAGATTCGTTAGCCGATAATTACAGGTAATCTCTGACATTACCCATTGGTATTTGCGGAAAAGTGTAGTAAACATTTAAGTGGGTCATCAGGCCTTGTTCATCTATCAAACCACCTCTTTGTGTCGATGACTTCCCAAATTCCTGAAACACGTTTTCTGATCATTCCGATGGAGTATCCGGTTTTGCGGATGCCGGATCGCTTGACTGTCTTGGAAGCAGTACAGTTCAAGGATTTGTTTCACCATCTCATCGCCCAAACACCCACTCCCGAAAAAGTCATTCTGGATCTGAATGCCACTCAATTTATGGATAGTAGTGGTGTGGGTGCTTTAGTCCATAATCTCAAAGCGGCCAGGGCAGAAAATATCGAGTTAGTGCTGGCTAACGTCCATCCCCCAGTCATGGGGGTTTTATCGATTACGGGACTAGATCAATTATTCACTTTCCAAACCTCCCCCCTAGCAGCCCAAGAAAAGAGCTTTACTGCCAATGAAAACCATCTACCGGAAACCCATCCCTCGATTCGCAGTTGGTTAAAGCGCGGTCTTGACATTGTTGGTGGGATCGTGGGTTTATTAATCACGGGGGTTATTTTTATCCCCATTGCCATCGCTATTAAGTTAGACAGTCCGGGTCCAATTTTTTTTAGTCAAACCCGCTGCGGTTGGTTGGGAAAAGAATTTAAAATTCTTAAGTTTCGTTCCATGTGTGTGGATGCAGAAGCACTCAAGGATAAAATCCCCAATCAAGCGGAGGGAGCTTTTTTTAAAAATAAAAATGATCCGCGGATTACCCGGGTAGGAAAATTTTTACGTCGCACCAGTTTAGACGAATTGCCCCAGTTTTGGAATGTGATCACCGGTGAAATGAGTCTTGTTGGCACTCGTCCTCCCACCCCCGATGAGGTGGAACGCTACGATGTTCCCCAATGGCAACGTTTAGATGTAAAACCCGGTATGACGGGAGAATGGCAGGTGAATGGTCGCTCTCGGGTGAGTAATTTTGAAGAGGTAATTCAACTAGATTTGCGCTATCAAGAAAATTGGAGTTTAGGCTACGATCTACAACTGATTTTTAAAACAATTTTGATTCTCTTTCAAAAAAACAGTGGTGCCTTCTGAAGTCTTAAATTCCCCTTCTTTCCCCCTCCAATTCCATCTACAAGTCCAGACGGAATTGGCCGCTTTAATCCCAGTCCTACAATGGTTTGAATCTCACGGCCGCTCTTTTCTACCCGACTCGGTACTTTGGCAGTGTAAGGTGGCTTTAGCAGAAGGATTTACTAATACTGTCCGTTACGCTCACCAACATTTACCACCGACCACACCGATCGATCTAGAATTAACTTTACAGTCCCATTCTCTAGAAATAAAAATATGGGATCACGGTCAACCTTTTGATCTGCAAGCAAAACTTGATTCTCTACAACAACATCCCGTCGCACCTTTGGAAATGGAAGGCGATCGAGGATTAATTTTTATGCGTTCTTTTACTGATACTTTACAATATATCCGCACTGCCAGAGGGAGAAATTGTTTAATTCTCCAGAAAAGTTTTTAAGCTAATTTATCCCCTGCTAGAAACTCCGTCCATGACACAGGTTTCCAGACGAGAAAAAAGAATTATGCCACCACCCACACCCCAGACAAGGGTGGGGAGATGTCCGCAGGGTGCTTTGAGAGAGAAAGTAATTTGATCGTAGTATAACCACTTGTTATTAACTTGCCAACCGACTTTTGCTCCAAAAGCGTTCCATTTTTGTTGATCATAATTGCCGCTTCCTCCCAAACTTTCATAGATTATTTTCTGAACAGATATACCGAATTTTCCCTGACTATATTTTAACCAGAGTTGATTGATAGTGGCTAAATCTTCACAGGGAAAGTTATCTATGTCTTCTATCTTCAGATATTTTTCTTTAGTTCGATCGGCAACTTTTAAGAATAAATTAGCCGTTTCTTGATCTGCCTCTTGCCATTTTTCTCGCGCTAATAAATCCCGTAGGTTAGTGTAATCAATTGCCTTGGCACTTTTGAGGTTAATTTCCTCCCTGGTGGCGGCTGGAAAAACTGGCAAAACCGTTTCTTGAATTGTATTCTGTGATCGGGGTTTTGGCGGAATCACGACGGCTAATTTTACTGCTAACTCTTGCAGGACTTCCCCGGCTGATTGATAACGTTTTTTGGTGCCAAATTCAATTAATTTATCTAAAATTTTACCTAATTCAACACTAACAGGATTATTAATCAGGTACTGTCTCCATACCCATTCATGTTCACTCACATCGAATAATTCAAAGGGAGATATTCCCGTTAATAAATAGATACAAGTGACTCCCAAACTATATAAATCACTGCTATTAATCGCTTTGCCATTGCTTTGTTCTGGGGCGATATATCCCGCCGAACCGATCACTGTTCCTGTCAGGGAAAGATTAGCAATGGGCATGAATTTAGAGGCACCGAAATCAACTAAAATTATTTTATTATCGCTGCGTCTCCTAATTATATTAGCTGGTTTAATATCCCGATGAATGACTCTTTTAGCATGGATAAAATCAAGAATTGGCAAAATTTCTAATAAAAGATGTTTGATCTTTTCCTCATTGAAAACTCCCTCGCTTTGTAATTCTTGTTCTAGATTTTCTCCCTCAATATATTCTTGAACAAGATATTGTCGCCCATCATTGCTGGTAAAATAGGCATAGAGGGAGGGAATTTGTGGGTGTTGACCGAGATTATCTAAACTAATCGCTTCTTCTTTAAATAATTCCGCCGCTTTCTTGAGAGCATTACTGCCTTGAGCGCTAGGAAAAAATTGTTTAATCACACAATAAGGTTTAGAAGGTTTATCCTCATCAATTGCTTGAAAAGTTTTACCGAAACCTCCTTGACCAATTAATTTTATAGCACGATAACGATCTTTTAGTAATAATTGAAAGCAACATTTTTGACAGAATTTATCTGTAGGATCATTGTTATATAGACAATCGGGATTAAGACATAAACTCATGGCTTGTTTAAACAGGGATAGGTAAAATGTTTCAGTGAGCAGTAAACAGTAAACAGGTATAAAGATAAAGATAACTAACTAATTAACTTAAAACTTACATCTGATAACTTAAAACTTACATCTGATAACTGATAACTGATAACTGATAACTGATAACTGATAACTGATAACTGATAACTGATAACTGATAACTGATTCCTCTAGCCAAATTTCTGGCTGTTGATTTAATAAAAGCTGGGCTGCCTCTAACATATCATCGACAATATCGCGCAAATCTGTCTTATTATCGATATAAGCTTTTAACGCTTCCATAGGATCTAATTGATTACCCACCCCTAATTCCGGTAAACGGGGACGGGTTAATTGACTAATTAACTCAGCCCGAATACTATAACTATGGGCAGTTTTTAATGCTTCGTCAAGCTGATTGGTGTTGATTAGTTCTAATTGTTCACTGCGAATTTTATAAACTAAGCGGATAACTGCTTCCTGAATATCGTGTTTTTTGAGAGCTTTCAGCAATTCTTTTTGGGGGTTTTCTGCCTCGGAAACATCCACTTCGATGGAACGGAAAGGACGCACGGGTAAAGGACAAAATTCCCATTTAACCTCTCCTTTAGCCACTTCTATTAAAACATAGCCCTTATCTTCTTTTTCCTCGCTAAAATCCACTCGATCGATGCTCCCGGGATAGATAATGGGCGGATCATTGCTAGGATTAAGATTTTGGTGTTTGTGAACATGGCCGAGGGCAACATACTCGAATTGTGGACGATTTAGCAGCGATAAAGGCACAGTAAAACCTTTACCAACCGCTAAAAATCTTTCTGCTCCTAAACTAGCTCGATCGGCCATTAAATGGGCTAATAAAACTGTTGGTAAACTTGTATCTAATTGGCGAATTTCTCCTTCTAAAACTGGTTCCAAACGGTTAATTAACAATTCATTTACCCCACTCAAGGATAAACCCTCGGTTTCGGGACGGGTTAAGAGAGTGGCGCGGGTTAACCAAGGTAAAGTAATTACTTGGATATCGCCGTTGCGGGTGGTGATGCGATGGGTGGTCAGGCGATCGCCAACAATAAACCCCGGCACCGCTAGGGTACGATAGATGGAGAGACTGACACCGCCATTACCCTGAGAATGTTGATCGTGATTACCCACTAATAACACCGTCGGGATATCAGCATCGGCAAGACGACGGAATTGACTGGCAAAAGCTTCGTGAACAAAAGGAGGAGGAGTGGCATCGGGAAAGGCATCTCCCCCAAAAAGCACTAGATCCACAGGGGAGGCAATAGCCCGATCGATACAGAGGCTCAAACTGCCCATAAAATCCTCTAAACGCGTGTTTAATCCCGTTTTTGGGTTTAAACGCCCATGGGAAAAACCACTCCCCATGTGAATATCCGATAAGTGCAGTATTTTAATCATGGTAAAGAAAAAACAGGCGCAATTAAGTACACCTGTTCAGGATTATTTTCCTAATTTTTTATCGCCATCTTGACGACGGCGATCCCGCCATTCTGTAGTCGTCAGGTAGAGAATGCCACCACTAACGACAACGAGGAGAATTAAGGCGACTAGAAAGAGAGTGTTAAGAATCAGGGATGTTTCCATGGTATCTATAGATTACCTAGAAACCGTTACGACCCCAAACCACCATGGCGATCGACCAAGTGAAAAGGGCGAGAATGCTAACCCAACCAAGTGTCAAAATATCCATAATTGCCTTTGTTAAACGAAATACTTAGGAGTTGACACTCTCCGCCCTAAAAGTGCGGAGATTCTTGGGCTGAATCTTGCCGCTACTAGCAAAGCTAATTTTGGTCTTACAGTTTCATGTCTAGTCCGACTACACCTACAAGGTAAGCACTCTTAAAGACTACTCCCCAAGCGTAAATTTCTGTGTGTCCCACAGTATTTAATTGTTTTTCGCTCTTACCATGTGGACTTACGATGAAAGCTTTTGTACCAGTGATGGTTAGAGATTTAGGGATTACGGAGTGTCGCTTGTTTCCTGCGTTCCCAAAGTCAACGACTCAATTTAATGCTAACATAAAGTCGCCCTAAAGGGCGAGGTTTTCAACCCAAATTTTCGATAATACTTCATCAGTGACTCCGTTTTAGAGAGGCGATCGTGCAAATTACGCTCAAGGAAAGAATCGAATCCATACAGGTGGGGAGTATCTCGGCGCTGGCTTTCCTGGTTCCCTATCTGCTATTTTTAATTGTCGATCGAGTATTTTTAGGGGAATCGATCACAGTAATTGGCACTTTTGTCAAGATATCAGGGGCGATAATTAGCGGATTTCTCTTTGGTGTCACCTATCGTTATGTCGTCCGTAACGATGATAATCCCCATCTCAAAGATGGTACAGTGGCAGCTTTTGCCCTAGTCCGCGGCCTAGTTCCCCTACAATTATCCACAGACTTGATCGCCGACAGTGGGCGCTTAAGTCTCTTTCTGGGAGAGAGCTTTATCTGTTTTTTATCCTCTCGTCTGCTGTTAGAGTTGACTAAGCTGCGCCAATAACCGACTCAGTTATCAGTTATCAGTCATCAGTTATCAGTCATCAGGTGCGAGTTTTCAGTGAATAGTATTAAGGGACAAGCTCGGAGCTGCTTTTTTACTGTTTACTGATCACTGTTTACTGATTACTGATCACTGAAACATCACCCCACACCCTATGGCTATTTGTATTCCCGTTAATTTACCCGATCGCTCCTATAATATTCTGATCGAGAAGGGCAGTTTAGCCAATCTCGGTGCAGAAATGAGCCGGTTAAGCTTAGGTAAAAAGGTTTTATTGGTTTCTAATCCCGAAATTTTTGAGTACTACGGGCAAATAGCGGTTAATTCCTTAGAAAAAGCGGGATTTACCGTTTCTACTCATCTGATCCCCGCTGGCGAAAATTATAAAACCCTCGATGCGATCGCCCAAGTTTATGATAGCGCCCTCGCTCACCGGTTGGAACGTTCCTCGACTATGGTTGCCCTCGGTGGTGGTGTGATCGGGGATATGACGGGATTTGCGGCAGCCACATGGTTACGGGGTGTTAATTTTGTCCAAGTTCCCACCACCCTCTTAGCCATGGTAGATGCTTCCATCGGGGGTAAAACTGGTGTCAATCATCCCCAGGGCAAAAATCTGATCGGGGCGTTTTATCAACCGAAATTAGTTCTGATCGATCCTGAAGTGCTTAAAAGCCTACCGGTACGAGAATTTCGGGCAGGAATGGCAGAAGTGATTAAATATGGTGTAATTTGGGATGCCGAGTTATTTAAACAGTTAGAAGACTCGGACAATTTAGCTAGTTTTTCTCAGATCGATGGCCAGCTATTGCAAACAATTATTACAAAGTCTTGCCAAGCTAAAGCAGATGTGGTAAGTAAAGACGAAAAAGAAGCGGGTTTGCGGGCGATCTTAAACTATGGTCACACGATCGCCCACGGCATTGAAAGTTTAACCGGATATACTAAGATTAACCACGGGGAAGCGGTGGCGATGGGGATGGTGGCAGCAGGAGCGATCGCTGTTAAACTGGGAATGTGGACGGAAGCGGAAAATCAACGACAAACGGCGTTAATTGCCAAAGCTGGCTTAGAAACACAAATTCCGCCCTTAAACCCCGACCAGATGATCGAGACGCTTACTGCCGATAAAAAGGTCAAAGATGGCAAAGTTAGATTTATTTTACCAACGGCGATCGGCCAAGTCACCATTAGCGATCGAGTTACTCCCTCCATGGTGCGCGAGGTGTTATCCCCAACCAAATCCGGGCAATAGACGTTTTTTCAATTAAGGAATGCTCCCAATATGACGACTGACTCAATACAAGTTACTGCTGAAGAAATTGCCCAGTTTCGCGCTGAATTAGCGGATAATCCTCAAGCACTTGCGGATCTTGACATGATTGATCGATGTGACGGCGATTTGGAGTACGCTGCTATTCGATTAGTAAGGCGTTCAAATATTGATATAGTGAGGGCAGAGGGCGAAAGTTTTTGGCAACAAGCTATCACCCAGGCACGTCAATTAATATGTCATGATCATATTAGACAAGATATTGCTCCTAATATATTAGGTGGATTGGTTGGGTTATTTATTACTTCTGGTAATCCAATTCTTGAAGTTGTGGCAACTACTTTAGCCATTTATATTGTCAAGAAAAGATTAGACAATTTTTGTAGTTAGTTTAGATACCTGCTGCGGTAAAAGCCGCCCAATAAAAAGGGTTCTCAAAAAGTTTATAATTAGGCTCAAACCCTTTTATTCTACTTTGTTCATCTTCAATCATATCCATCAATCGAGTAAATTCTTTTGCTGTTAATTTTTGTTGCATTGGCTTGACAATTTCTTGACAACTATTCAATTGATTGAGGTATTCTTGTACGGTCAAATTCTGCAACCAATATTGAGCTTGTTTCAAAGCAACTGGTACAGAAACTTGCTGATTCTCATCAAATAAAATCTCATAAAATTTAATCATCAAGAAGGAGGTTTGTAGGTCATTAACTTTCCATAAACTACTGACAACGCTGGGACTTCCTGCAAACAGAAAACCACTGGGTAAACCGATATATTCATCGCTGATAGAGTTTAAGTCAATTAAGCCAGTTTCGCAAGCGGAAAGGGTGACAAGGCGACATTTATTCAAGCGCAGTTCAAAGATTTCGCCTAATGTTAGTGGTTCTTTATTAGCTAAGAATAAGGCGGATTCTAGGGGATTAGCTGGGTTAAAGCTTCCATGACAGGAGAAGTGATAACAGTGGGTATCTGAGGATTTGAGAGGGGGAAGAACAGTATTTTGGGTGGCGTTATCTTTGGCAATAATTTGGCTTTCAGTAAAGAAAGTTGAGAGGATATTAACTTCTAGGTCGGTATAAGGTAAGTCTTTGGTGGGGTTTTGGATGGCGAACAGTTTATTGAAGTCGGAATGATGAAAACTTTGAGTAATTTTTTGCAAGATTTGACAACTAGGCGCATATTGTACGCCTTTGGGGAATAAATCTTGTAGTATTAGATTTGGACGTAAGGCTTGCGTCTCCACGGTAACGGGTAAGGCGTGTAAGGGTAAGATATGCAGAATCCAATGGGGAATAATAATTAAGCGTTTACAAGTATCGGGAATGAGGGCAAGAATATTATTAATATGCAGAGTATCAGCAAAAGTCTGTAAGAGGTTAGACAGTTGATTTCTCCATTCTTGCTTGCCATTTTCGGAGTCGTAAAGCTGTAGATAACTGAGGAATACGTCAACCAACTGTTTTACATTATCTTCGGAAGATTGCCAAACTTTAATCTCTCCCTCAGCAGACACCACAAAAGCGAGTATTTTCTCTCCTGTAATATACCATTGCAGCAGACAAGTTTCAGCATCGGTTAAAGCTTGAATCTCTGTAAATGGGATCGGCTCAACTTTTTGAGTGAGGCTAAAGAGAGGATCTTTAATTTCTCTTGCAATAAAATTATCTAAGTCTTGTTGATATTCCTTCAGATAACTGTGATCTTGAACGTAGGGAGTTAGGTTATCACTACGCATTAAATTCTGGTTAATGCTTTGATGGTGTAAGCGAATTTGTTCATTAACAACTCGTTGTTTTAATTCATTTAATTGGGCGATGATTTCTGGACTAACCCCTTGGGGATGTAGATTTTTCTGGGTAATTAATTCCACCAGATTACGCCCTTTACTGCGTTCGATATATTCTAATGCTTTCTCAGGCTGATTGAGGTTAAGATGTGCTTGCACAATGTGATGAAAAACATCAATGGCATTGGATAAAATCTCTTGACGATCTTGGGGGTTTAATGCTTCTAAGCGAGCATTTTCAACGGCTTTAATAGCAATACTATAACCCTCAATTGCAGTTTCCCAATCTTTAATAAGTTCAGCACTGTCTCCAAGGTTCCGTCCTAAATTTGCACACTTTAAGGGAAAATTTGTCGGAGTAGCAACTTTTAAACATAAGCGAAAAGCCTCTATTGCTTGAGGAATTTGATTAAGATTTCTGTAAATTAATCCTAGATTATTTTGTGTAGCTGCCCACCTTTCGGGAAACGCATCAAACGTAAAAACTTTTAGAGTTTCGTTGGAGTGATAAATTGCTTTTTTCAGATTATTTTCTCTATTTCCGTATTTTCTTTCAGAATACAATTGAGCTAAATTTCCCTGAATCATAGCCCATCTAACAAGGTCATTGTCATAAGTATAAACTTGTAGTGCTTCAATTAATAGGCTTTTAGCCATTTCTTGATTTTCGCTTAATTCTCCTTCAGTTCTATATAAATAAACCAATGCTAAACCATTTTTTATGTATGCCCAATCATAAGGAAAAAAATTAATTGTAAAAACTTGAAGAGATTCAGTATAGTGCTTTATCGACTCTTTTATATTATTGCTTTTATTTCCTCGTATTCTGTATTGGTAGGCATCACCTAAAATCATTTTTGTAAATGCCCAATCATAAGGATAGGCTGTTAAAGTTCTCACTTTAAGAGATTCATTGCAAAAGTTAATAGCCATTTCAATATTATCAGCTTTGTTCCCTTTTATTCTATCTATGTAAATGTTACCTAAAGCATTCTGATTTCTTGCCCATTCATAAGGGTAAGCATTCAATGTTCTTACCGTCAAAGATTCAGTATAACACTTAATTGCTTCCTCTATATTATTAGCTTTATCACCTTGAATTCTATGAAAATAAGCATTTCCTAAATTATATAGTGTTGTTGACCAATAAAATGGGTAATTATTGAAAGCATAAACTTTTAGAGCCTCATTTAAAAATCCTATTGCTTCTTCTATATTATCTGCTATATTACCTTTTCTTCTACTAACATAAGCATTTCCTAAATTATTTTTTGATATTGCCCAGTCATAAGGAAAATCATCAAACTTAAAGAAAGTAAGAGAAATTTTATGAAATGTAATAGCAATCTCTTGATTAATAGAAATGTTACCCAGAGGAAATTCTTGAAATTTATTACCAAGATTTACTAGAGCATCCGCAGTATATTCGACTGTCTTTTTTTCAAAAGTTGAAAATGTATTTATTCCCCAATCATTTATTACTTCTATAAAAGAATTATCTAATTTATCTAAGTTTTTTTTAAGAAAATGATTGAAGGATGCAGAAGGTGCAGAACTTAGCTCTAATAATTTTATAAATAATTCAAAATAACTTTGAGGTTGGTTTGCTGAATTGATAATTTCAACTTCGTATGAATCAAATAATTCTGGTAATCCTTGTTGAGCTAGAGTAGTAATTACTCGTGATATTTCTTTTTGTCCTTCGTTTTCAAGCTGCTGTGCAACACTCATCATTGTTTCAAGTAATTCTTCACCTAACAATTCTAAATTTTCTTCTAATACATGAATTAATAATTGAGCAGTTTTTTCGTCATCTTCCGAAGCTGTAGACATTATTTTCTCAATTAGCTCTAAATACTCTATTTTTAATGAAGGTTTTGAGTCATTAAGTTCTGATGTTGCTTGATTAAAAATTACACCTTCTCTGGGAGGATTTCGATTTTCTCCTTCTGGCACTAAATCCCAATCATAACCCTGCTGCTGACAAAATCCCAAAATATCCTCAGCTTCTATTGCTTCAACACTCGGTACAGGAAAATTCTGCTCCCCTAATTGTTGTACGAAAGTAGCCGCATCTTCTTGAGACTCAAACAGTAATATTTTGTGATTATCATCTACACTTATAGTATGAATACCCTCATTATCTGTTCCAACATTGTAGAGAAGAACATAAACAGTTTGAGGTAACTGATTAGAGGGTTGATGCTGAAAATACCGATTCAAAGAAACAGTTAAATCTTTCGGATTGACCTGTAAATTTTGTAAAATTATCGCTGTACTTTCTCCTTGCTGAAAAATCCCAATCAGTAAATGCTCTGTATCAATAGATTCACTCCCTAATTTATCAGCAAATGATAATGCACTGTTTAAAACGAGTTTTGCCGACTCTGTAAAAGGAATATCTACAGGATTCATTTCTGGACTAATTCCTGAACCCCTTCCTAGAATTTTTTCAACTTCAATCCGAGCATTTTTTAGTGTTATTCCCTGCTGTCTTAAAACTTGTGATGCAATTCCTGTTGCTTCACCGATTAACCCTAAAAATATAAACTCCACCCCTACAAAATTAAGCCCCAAGCGACGCGCTTCCTCCTGCGCTATCATAATTACCTTAATCGCTTGGTCTGTGAACCGTTCAAACATAATTTAGACTCCTTATCACTTCTAAACCACGAAACTTACCAGAACTACAACACCTTAATTTCCCATTCCGCAAAAAATTGGACATAATTGAATGAGGACTATGATTGTTAGGATTATGGCGCGATTATTACAATTATATCCCAGAGATGATAGGCAAAAACAATCATAGTCAGTCAAATAATCAAAAAAAATCATAGTTTAGACAGGATTGGGTGCGTTGTTCGTTCATGGGTTGAGAGAGGGTTGAACAGGATTATTCTTGATTATATTGAAAAAAAAGGAATTTTGCCTAAATCATGAATCATTTAAGAATCTCAATGTTAAGATAAAATGAGAAAACTAACTAGGATAAATACCATCATGACAACACCAACTCAACAAATGCAATTTCAACCGATTTTTGTTGAAGGGGATGAAACCGAAATTATTCCTCCTGAAGACATTGCCGAAAGTGACGCAGCTTGGCAAGATTATTTAACAGGAAAAGATCAGGGAATCTCTTTAGAAGAACTTGAACAAGACCTATGGGGAGAAAACCTTGAGTGAGTGGCGTTTTCTTATTTTAAAACCTGCCCAACGCTATCTAAAACGGTTGTCTAAAACTGATCAAGAGCGTATTATTAAAGGATTGAAATCTTTATTAACCAACTCTGAAAATGCGGATATTAAGCCCCTTAAAGGAAGACCAGAATTAAGATTACGAATAGGAGATTATCGCTGTTTATTTTTTATAGATCAAGAAAATCGAATTTATATTATTACTCAGATTGGTACTCGCGGAGATATTTACAAAAAATAAAATAAATCTTTCACTCTATCCCCTATCAACTCCTAATTTTCCTGTAATATTCTGGATTCATCGCCATCATTGCAGGATAATAGCTGATTAATGAGGTTTAGATAAGCTTGGGTGCGTTGTTCGTTCATTGTCTGTACTATGATTTTTGTGATTATATTTATGATTGAGGAAAGGGAAGAATAATATAGCGAATTATTGTTCCGAGTAAAGCCGTTCCCAAAATTCCAATTAATGTCCAAATTTGTGCTTTTTGAGAGCCTTTTATTTCCTTTGTATCATCTTTTAAACTTTCAATATCTTTTTCTAAACCATCGACTTTTTCCTCTAATCTAGCTTGTCCAATTTCTAGACTATTCAGACGATTATCAAGTTTTTCTAGTTTCTGATTAATTTCACCTAAAATTTCTTTGAGATCTTGTTCAATCGTAATTGACATCTGATGATTCTCCTGATAATGATGGTTATCAGTATTATTGTATATTTTGTCTCAAGTGCTTGTCAACGATTACGCCTCATTTTCCCTTCCTGCTTCCCTGTATTGTTGCGCTACAGCTATCATTATCTCTATCAAACCCCGATCTAATAATCTCTGATTTTCCTGTAATATTTGGGGTTCATCGCCTTCATTACAGGTTAATAATTGATTAATGAGATTTAGGTAAGCTTGGGTGAGTTGTTCATTCATAGCGTTGTAAATGGTGGCGGTTAATTCAGTTATAAGCGATTCATCGGCAATCATCAAGAGTTGGGGATTGGTGGTAAGGTTGTCAGAAAAGCGATCGCGCTGTAAGTTACAATTACGATAATTAAGCAACTTCAAGTTCATAATGTAAAACAAGTAACTCATCTTCTTTTAAAAGAGCTATAGCATATTCCCGTCCTTGATTATCAGAAAATTCCACCAAATATTGCTTTTCTCCGTTTCGTTCATATACTTCCACTACCGTTCCAACTTGTCCACTTGGTAAGCTTTCTATAGACTCATATTCTGGTTCAACTAAAGTTAATCTTTCCTTAGTAACAGGATTGGTAATAGCCACAGTATCTAAAATTAAAATATTTTTCATATATTGTCACCTAATAAATGCAGAAATAAGACGAGGATTAGAATTAGTCGAAGTGAGTTCCCAAATAGTCCGAAGTTGCATTCCTTGCCGATCTGGTATAGTCCAATCTACCTTAAACTGTTGACCAAATTCTGTCTGTGCTTGCTGAACGACTTCACCTTCAATTGCTGCTAGTTGAATCATTGATAGTAATAATTCAGCATTTTCTTGAGTTATTCCTAAACGGGACTTGAAAACTCTAGCTTTGTTTTTACCGCTAGAATGTTCTGGATTTAAACAATAGTTGATTAACTTTTCCATAGCAATTTCTGCCTGTTCTCCGTTAGGTAATTTCATGTCTTTACAGTATCATTTGAACTAAGTTGCCTGAGGACTATGATTAAGGATTACCTGAAATAACGAATCTACCAACTGCTACTAAAAAACCTCCCACCGCAGTAATTAAAATACCAATTAGTGTCCAAATTTGCGCTTGTTGTGATCTTTTAATTTCTTTGACATCTTCCTTAACAGAATTTATTTCTCCTCTTACAGAATTTATTTCTCCTCTTACAGAATTTATTTCTACTTTTAATACTTGTCTTTCGCCTTTAGCTTCTGTTAGCTGAATTTTTATATCTGTAACATCTTTTTGGACATTTTCTAGTTTTTGACTAATTTCTGTTAGAATTTTTTCAAGACTTTGTTCAATCATCACTGACATTTATTTTCTCCCCTAATCAGAAAGATTATCAATCATTATAGTCGATATTCAGAGAACTATTATCCTTCCTGCATCCCTGAATTTCGAGGCACTTACTGCCGATAAAAAGGTCAAAGATGGCAAAGATTAGATTTATTTTACCCACGGCGATCGGGAAAGTAACCATCAGCGATCGAGTTACCTCCCCCATGGTAAGAGAAGTTTTACCCCCAACCAAATCCGGGCAATAGACGTTTTTTCAATTGTTGCATCGCTTGTTCCGTAACATCCCGGTATTTTAAATCTCCCACGAGAATACGTCCCATCAGTTGACCGGCGATCGGGCGTTTAACGGCGATATTATAGGCGATTTGGGTAAATTGATAGAATAAACCGGCTAATTTGGCCGCTAAAGCCATATCTTCCCCCCATTCTTCCCGAATTATCCGACTATAGTTCGCTAAAGCGCGATTATCCCCGGCTAAAGCTCGATCGATCGCCTCGGCTGCCTTAACTCCCGTCAAAATTGCCGGACGGATACCCTCACCGATAAGAGGATCGAGAATCCCCGCCGCTTCTCCTGTAATTAAGGCATTTTGGGCGTGTAGCGGTTGATTTCCGTTCCAAAGGGCTAAAGCATACTCACTATAGCGATAATCCTGTAAATTCCAGCCCTTTTGACGGGCATAATTTAACAGTTGTTTTTTCAGATCCTCGGATTTGATGCTGCCCTTAAAACAACCACCGCTAATTGTGTAACCATTAGACTTGGGAAAAGCCCAGATATAACCATTTCTTAGGGAACCAAAATCAAAAAAAGCTTTTTGGGGTGGAATAGTCGCTTCTGCGTTAGTAATTTCCAGAGCAGCACCGATCGCTTCGTTTTTCGCCGGTAATCCCAACCAGCGACTGGTATTGCCCCTAACACCATCGGCAGCAATCAGATATTTACCTGAAAATGTTCCTTGGGATGTGGTAACTTGCCAGTGATCTTGGATGAATTTGATCTGGGTAACTTCGCTGTTATCTTGGATGGTTGCCCCGACTGCGAT
The DNA here is from genome assembly GCA_002282935.1 of Microcystis sp. LSC13-02. Lineage (GTDB taxonomy): Bacteria > Cyanobacteriota > Cyanobacteriia > Cyanobacteriales > Microcystaceae > Microcystis. The sequence continues at coordinate 19,619 of MTBT01000169.1, forward strand.
CGCCTGTTGCCCTAAAAAATCATCGAAACGATCCCTTTGTACCATCCACATCGGTTCTAGCATATTTAACTTAGTGGTGACGGTATCCCCCTGTTTCCAAGTAAACTCCACTTGGGTGACGGTATTCTCGATCACGGGGGTAAAGTCAAAATCAAACCATTGCTTAATTGCCGGGGATACCCCACCACCACAGGGTTTATAACGGGGTAATTTCGCTTTATCGAGGATCAGGATCGAACGTCCCTTTTTAGCTAGATGATAACCCGCCGTCGCTCCTGCTGGCCCCGCACCGATGATAATACAGTCAAACATTTGTACTAATTTAAGTCGTTGAACAAATTTATAGACAATTTACGCTATTTTGGGCAACTTGTGTTGAGTCTGGTTTCTTGTCCCTTCCTCAGGCGGTTGAGCTTGCCTCTCTAGTTTCTAGCTGATTTATCCCCCAATGTCCAAGAGAGCCTAATCTCTGGCTTTTTTGGCTAATTGATCAATTATCTTCACCTGATCAATCGTATAATCAAAAAAACTATAACGGCTCGATTATGTCATGAAAATTGTTTCTATTAAAATAACCAACTATCGTATGTTTAAAAATATACACATAAGAGATATTCCCCCTTTTTGCGTGATTATTGGAGCTAATGGGACAGGAAAATCTACCCTATTTGATATTTTTGGCTTTCTGCGAGATGCCCTTAAAAACAACATTCGCCAAGCTTTACAAATTCGGGGCGGTTATAAAGAAGTTATTACCAGAGGTCAAGAAAAAGAAGATATTGAAATCGAGCTGCAATTTCGGATGAAAATCTCAGATACAGAACGTCTGGTTACTTATATACTCAGAATTGGACAAGAGGAAAATCGCCCCATGATCAAACGCGAAATACTTCGCTATAAACGGGGTGAACACGGTGCACCTTTTCATTTTTTAGATTTTCAACGCGGTCAAGGATATGCTATCACCAATGAAGAAGATTTTAGTAAACCAGATAAAGAACTCGATCGAGAAGAACAAAAGCTAGAATCTAACGATATACTAGCGCTCAAAGGATTAGGACAATTTCAACGTTTTAAAGCCGCTACTGCTTTTCGTTCTCTGATTGAAAATTGGCACATTTCCGACTTTCACATTAGCGAAGCTAGAGGAAGTAAAGAAATATCTTACGCTGAACACTTATCCCCCACGGGTGATAATATGGCAACAGTTGCCCAATATATTTATCAACAATATCCCCAAATTTTTCAGCAAATTCTCGAAAGAATGAAACAACGAGTTCCGGGTATTTCCTCTGTGGAAGCCAAAGAAACCGAAGACGGTCGCTTGATTTTACGTTTTCAAGATCAAGCATTTAAAGACCCTTTTATTGATCGCTATGTTTCTGACGGGACTATGAAAATGTTCGCTTATTTAATATTACTATTCGATCCCAATCCTCATCCCCTACTCTGTGTCGAAGAACCAGAAAACCAACTTTATCCTACTTTATTAAAAGAACTAGCCGAAGAATTCGCTCACTATAGCTATCGGGGGGGTCAGGTATTTGTTTCTAGCCACTCCCCCGATTTTCTCAATGCGGTTCCACTAGCTAGTATTTTCTGGCTAATTAAATCCCAAGGTATCACCCAAATCCATAGGGCTACCGATAGCGAAATCTTCAAAAACTTAGTAGCAGAAGGCGATTTACCCGGCTATCTTTGGAATCAAGGCTGGTTTAAAGGAGTAGCGCCATAATGAACTATAATATCGTATTTTTGCTAGAAGAGTCATCTATAGAAAATGTGTTAAACGAACTTTTACCTAAAATTATTCCCCCAGAAATCAGCTATATATGTATTAGTCATCAAGGTAAACAAGACCTAGCCAAATCTATTGCTAGAAAACTCAAAGCTTTCAAGAAATCTAGTCCCAATACCAAATTTATTATTGTTCACGATCAGGATTCCCACGATTGTTAAAAACTCAAAAAGGAACTAGGAGAAATTTGTAAAAATGCCAGTGATGCTCAAGTATTAATAGTGAGCGGGGGGAAGATTTAGGCATTTTTGCGCCCAAAAATATTCCCCCCGGCAGAACCGAGGGGAAAGTGGGGAAAAACCGCTAATCTAGCAGTTTAAGGCTAAGTCTTGGGATTCTTTTTTCAAGAGATTAACAAGGTTTTCGTCACCATTCTCTTGAGCGATTTGTAAACGACGTTCCAGACGAATACGAATATTGTTCAGATGGACGTTAGAAAGGGTTTCCTCTTGGACGACAATAGGGGGTTTGACAACCGGTAACGGACAAGTGTTGGGGATGACTTGTCCAGCAAGATGAGGACGGGTGCTGTAGGCAACTCCACGATACTGACGATGCAGTTTCGGCTCTAATTGGAGCATATGGCGAGGATAATGGTGATTCCAGTCTTGACCTCGGTATTTACCCCCGATATCTCCAGTATTCATCTCCAAGGGGAGAGAATCCCTTTCGTGCTTAACTCCTCGATAGACTAACGTCATATCACCGACTCCCTGCAATGCTTTAAAGTGACTTTAATCCCCCTTGTCGCCCCTATATAGGGACAACAAATGAAAAGATCTTATTTATTATTCTGTATTTATTTTTACATTTTGCTAGGCAAATTGAAAAAACTTTATAAAAATTTAATATTTTCTAGTTGGCCATAGTATCCTTGTCTAGCTGGGTTTGGTCGGCCGGCAAAGGAGCCTCTAGGGGTTTGAGGATTAATTTTGGTTGCTCGTCCTCATCGATGAGACGAATTTGAATTTGCGGGCCAGAGGTGGCTAAACGAACCACCATACCATCGACGACGGCGGTTTTCTCGAGCGCTTTGCCATTGAGAAACGTCCCATTTGCCCCTAAATTTTCCAATTCCCAATTATCGCGATCATTATGGCGGATTTCTAAGTGCCGCCTCGAAACCACAGCACTATAGAGAACTACATGATTATCCAGTGCCCTGCCGATGAGAATGGTTGATTGATCATTGTTAAATTGCCAATGTTGTAGGGGCGTGGCTTGACTGGGGTGTAAAAGAGTTAAAGTGATCACGGTGACTATTGGCGACAAGATAGGGGCGGTGGACAGGGTAAATCTTATTTGCTGTCAAGAGATTCATCCTTGCCATTAAGTCTTAAGTCCTAGCAATGAAAATCTCTAGTTACTTGACTAAGCCTTTTCTTTCTATTGTCTCACACTTTCGTTTTCCCTCTGAACCGACCTCCCCCAGAAAATCTAGCCACTTCGCCCTAGTATTAATAAAACTGATGGGGTTTGACATCCTCACCGCCGTAAACGGACGGTGATTCCCAAACCTCACGATTTAGGTTTCTGCTTCTTTCCCTTGCGGGGTTTCGCACCTGC
>MTBT01000170.1 GCA_002282935.1 Microcystis sp. LSC13-02
GCCACTACTCTCAATAATATTGGTGCTGTCTATAATGATTTAGGGGAGAAACAGAAGGCATTAGACTACTACCAACAGGCTTTACCCTTATCGCGGGCAGTGGGCGATCGCTCACTGGAAGCCGTTACTCTCAATAATATTGGTGCTGTCTATTCAGCTTTAGGGGAGAAACAGAAGGCATTAGACTACTACCAACAGGCTTTACCCTTAAGACGGACAGTGGGCGATCGCGCAGGGGAAGCCGCTACTCTCAATAATATTGGTCTTGTCTATTCAGCTTTAGGGGAGAAACAGAAGGCTTTAGACTACTACCAACAGGCTTTACCCTTATGGCGGGCAGTGGGAGATCGCTCTGGGGAAGCCACTACTCTCCATAATATTGGTGCTGTCTATTCAGCTTTAGGGGAGAAACAGAAGGCTTTAGACTACTACCAACAGGCATTACCCTTATCGCGGGCGGTGGGAAATCGCTCAGTGGAAGCCACTACTCTCAATAATATTGGTGCTGTCTATAATGATTTAGGGGAGAAACTACTACCAACAGGCATTACCCTTATCGCGGGCAGTGGGCGATCGCGGGGGGGAAGCTAATACCTTAGACAATATTGGTTACTTACTGCAACAACAAAACCAACCTCAACTAGGGATTATCTTCTATAAACAATCGGTTAACGTCTATGAAACTCTCAGAGGCGATATCAAAAAACTCTCTAAAGAATTGCAACAAACCTACACCGAAACTGTTGCCAATACTTACCGTCGTTTAGCTGACTTGCTGCTGCAACAAGACCGCATTCTGGAAGCGCAACGGGTGTTAGACTTGTTAAAAGTACAGGAATTAGACGATTATTTGCGGGGAGTGCGCGGTAATACAAATACAGAACAGGGAGTTCCTAAACTACCGCCAGAACAAAAAATAGACGAGGGAATTGAGGCAATTCTTAATAAAGCAGTAGAAATTGGCCAAGAAATCAGCCGACTGCAAGAACGACAAAAAGTCAACGGCAAACTAACTCCCCCCGAAGAACAACGCCTCGCCCAACTCTGGAAACAACAGGAACAAATTGTCGCTGAGTTTAATAAATTTATCGAAAGTCCGGAAGTTTTAGCCTTAATTAACCAACTCAAACCCCAAACCCGTTCCGCCGATCTCCTGAATAATTTAGACAATTTAATTGGCTTATCTGATAATCTCAAAAAACTCCAACAAAATGCCGTCCTTATCTACCCAATTATCTTTGATGACCGCTTAGAAATCATCCTCACCACTGCTGATTCTACTCCCGTCCGCCACACCGTAAAAGTCAGCAAAAAAGAACTAAACGAAACTATTCGCGCTTTCCGGGAAGCCTTACAAAATCCTAATCTGGATGCCAAAAAGCCAGCCCAACAGCTTTATGAATGGCTGATTAAACCCCTAGAAAATAACCTAAAAACTGCCGATGCAAAAACGATTATTTATGCTCCTGATGGACAACTGCGCTACATTCCTCTGGCGGCTTTATACGACGGCAAACAGTGGTTAATTGAACGCTACCGGGTTAATAATATTACGGCAGCATCCCTGACTGATTTTAATACCAAACCCGAACCGAAAATGCAAATTTTAGCGGCGGCATTCGTTAAGGGCAGCTATCAGTTTCGACATCAGGGACAAGACTTCAGATTTAATGGGTTGCCTTTTGCGGGTATAGAGGTAGATAAATTGGCACAGACAGTTTCTCCTACTACTAAATACTTCGATAAAGACTTCAATCAAACAATTATTCCCCTACTGGATAGCTATACTGTCGTCCATTTTGCCACCCATGCAGCCTTTGTGGTGGGAACTCCAGAACAGTCTTTTGTTCTTTTTGGAGATGGGACAGTGGTGACTCTACAAACAATGAAAAACTGGCGGTTTAAAAATATTGATTTAATTGTTTTGAGTGCTTGCGAGACAGGTTTAGGGGGTAATTACGGCACAGGAATCGAAATTTTAGGGTTAGGATATCGACTACAAACCGCAGGTGCAAGGGCAGTTATTGCCTCTTTATGGAGTGTTGACGATGGCGGTACACAAGCTTTGATGAATGCTTTTTATGCTGCTTTGAGGACGGGTAAATTGAGTAAAACAGAGGCATTACAACAGGCACAAATTGCCTTGATTACCAGTAATAACCCAACCGATCAGCAGCGGCGTGGTAGTATTAAAATAGAACCTATTGAAGGAGTGCCATCGGACGTAGCAAATCGCCTCAGCCATCCCCGTTACTGGGCGCCTTTTATTCTCATTGGCAATGGATTATAATCAGTTATCAGTTATCAGTTATCAGTTATCAGATAAATCTTTAAAATCCTGCTCAAAAATGCTATGATCAGTTTGTAGTTGCGCTTTAGTACCCCACTCTCAAGAACAATTCTCAATCATGACAGTCCAAGATATTACAATTGCCAAAATTCGTCAACTTCCAGAGTCATTAGTTGAAGAAGTGAATGACTTTATTGATTTCCTTACCTTAAAGTACAATCAGCAGTTTTCTGATTTCGTAGAAATCGCAGAATCCGATTTTTCAGATTATTTGTCAAATCTAGAAGATTATGAAGAAAAATTAGCTCGTGGCGAAATCAAATGGTAGCGTTATTCGTGGTGATGTAGCTTTTTGCGACCTCAACCCCGTCATTGGCACAGAACAGTCAGGAATTAGACCTGTAATCGTTATACAAATTGATCGAGCTAATGGCGTAAGTCCTCATACTATTATTGTGCCATTAACCACTAAAATCCGGCGCAAACTACTTGATTCTCATGTTTTTATTCCAGAAGGTATAGCAGGTTTAAGTCAAGATTCAGTAGCACTGTGCGAGCAAATTAGAGTCATAGATAAGTCAAGAATTATTCGAGTTATGGGACATTTAGACAATCCTTATCTCGAAGAATTAGAAACAGCGTTAAGAACAATTCTAGGTTTACTTTAAGAAAATCACTATTCTAAGTATTCTAAGCCTATGTCTAATTCATCTCTAGAACAAGACCTAAAAACCTATCAAGATTTGATCGCAATTCTCCAAGAGCGTCCTACACCAACAGAAGCCGAAATTCTTAATATTTTACTAGCCCGCGATCGCATTCAAACTGCCCTAACAGAAACCTATTTAATTACTGATAATATCCTAAACATTCTCCAAGAATTAGACAACATTCTTAGGAAAAAACAAGCCACAATCGCCCCAATAATCGCCCAATTACGTCCCGATTTTAATCCCGATACTAAAAATTGGTGGTGGCTACTTGAAGTCCCTAAAATTGATTCTTCTTGGCACAAATACGATTTATTGGCAAATGGAGCTTCTGTTACTTTCTTGACAATTTCTTTAGGATTAATTGGTGAAATTGGCTCGCGGTTTCTTTCGGGGGGAAGTGATATTTTGGGAGGCGTTTTAATCAGTTTTCAAAGTATATTAACCTTACTTGCCGCAGGAGGAGTCTTAACTAAAACTGGACAAGAAACTGGAAAAAACTTACTGGCACGCTTTGGGATTCAAGAACAATACTGGCAAGAAATTGGCGCTGGTTTATCTTTTTTACTAATGCTGAGTATTTGGGGATTAAGACTCTCTTTACCAACTGTAGCCACCTGGTATAATCATTGGGGTTGGAGTCATTATCAAAAGGGAGATTTGAGCAGTGCAGAAGAAGATTATCAACGAGCTTTGTCCCTCAATCCAGATGACGCTGAGGCACATTTTAACTTAGGATTACTCTACGAAGAATTACAGAATTTTGATTTAGCCAGAAAAGAATATATATTAGCTACACAAGGGGGTAACACTACCGCTATTAATAATCTAGCTCGATTACATATTCTCAATAAAAATTATCCTGCTGCTGTTCACCTCTTACTTAAAGCCCAATCCGAGCCAAAATTAGATCAAGAAACCCAATTTGCTATCTGGAAAAATTTAGGTTGGGCAAGGCTAAAACAAGGGGATATTCCAGGGGCAGAAACAGCTTTATTAGAAGCGATTAAATTAGATAAAAATAGTGCTGCCCCCCACTGTTTACTAGCGCAGGTAAAAGAAGCCCAAAATAACCAAACAGAGGCCTTAAAAGAATGGGAAACCTGTAATCAATACGCTAACAGCTTAAATCCTGACGAAGATAGCTGGAGAATACAAGCACAACAATGTTTAGCAAACCGGGAGAAACAAAAATGCTCACCAAACCCCAACTCATCCTATTAGGATTAACCACAGGAATGCTGACCCTATTTTTAGAAAGTGCTAAAGGGATAGCTTTCCCTGCTAGAATTGAATCAACAACTGGTATCGTCAAGCTAAAAAGACAAAATTGGACTGAATTCAAACCCGTTTCTATTAATACAGAATTAAACAAAGGCGATCAAATTTTTCCTCTTCAGGGTGTTAGGGTGACAGTATTATGTCCCGATTTACAACAACGCCCAGTTAGTTCAGGTGTACCTTCTGGACTAAAGACAATTTGCCCCATCTGGGAAGCGTTAAAAGCCAAAAATCCCCCACCCCCAGGTTCTTTAGGAGGAACAAATGCACTCATTCCCTATCTCATTTCACCCCGTCACACCCTGATACTAACCGATACCCCCATTTTGCGTTGGAATGAAGTTTCTCAAACGAGATATTACACAATAAAAGTTATGGATTCACAGGGGATTATCTGGGAAAAGCAAGTTTCTCAAACCCAAATTTCCTATCCCGGAACACCAGTTTTTCAGCCCGGTATTCCTTATTCTGTGACAATTAAAACCGATGGGGGACAGTCTTCCGAGCAAGATAAAGCTTCTAAAATAGAATTTATCAGGTTACATTCCTCCGAAGTTGCAACCATACAGGACGAAGTTAATAAAATAGAACAATTAAATATAAATAAGCAAACTAAAGCATTAATATTAGCCGATTTTTATGGAACTTATACCCTACCGACTTCAACTTTTAATAACTATGTTTTATCCTCCAAATCCCTAGCAAATTATCATCTTACCAGTGAAGCGATCACTATTCTAGAAACTACCATCAAACAGGGTCAAAATTCAGCAATCATCGAGAGAAACTTAGCTGACTTGTACTGGCAAATTGGCCTAGCTAATCTAGCTACCAATCATTATCTAAAAGCGATAGAATTAGCTCAGATACCAGAACAATTAGAAGAAAAAACCTTAGCTCAATTTGGTTTAGGAGAAGTTTATGCAGCTTTAGGAGATAATAATCAAGCCAAGATTTGGTACAGTAAAGCCAGAGAAGGTTATCTAGCTTTAGGCGATTCTGCAAGGGCTAACTTTGTGATCCAATTAATAGAAAGCTTGCCTTAAGTTAAAAAAAGAGTAGTCTAGCTGTTGCGGGTTTTGTCTTTAGCCAACTTCTCGGGTTGTTGCCGCAAGTCGGGGTATCCAAGAAGACTGGCGCCCCAGGAGCATCAGCTAACAGAGCTTGTAAGTAGGTAGGCGTTAAAAATTATCAGATGCCCCCCTTATTAAGGGATATCCCCCCCGCCTATCGGCACCCCCCTTATCAAGGGATATCCCCCCGCCTATCGGCACCCCCCTTATCAAGGGGGGCAGGGGGGATCGAACCTAAAATCCATTTTTAATTTAATTATAACCAGCTACTTAGCAGCCTGTTATCGCCCTTCCAGAAGTCCAGGAAGAGCGATAACCCGAAACTCTCGGCAACGGACAAAACCCTTCAAAGTCTATCAATGGCTAGGTGGGGTGAAGACAATCAAACCCGACAGCAACCCCGAAAATCGTGTCAGAATAGATCAGTGTAGTCACTGATTATCTTTGAGAAAAATATTTATATGTTAGGACGGGACAGCTACGATTTAGTCATTGTCGGGGGCGGCATAGTTGGAACCACCCTAGCGGTGGCCTTAAAAAATACAGGATTAAATATCGCTATGATCGAGGAACGCCCCCTAGAGGTGGCTGCCGGCCGTCGTCAAGCTTATGCCCTCTCGTTGATGTCGAGCCGGATTTTTACAGGCTTGGGTATCTGGGATAAAATCTCGCCCAGTATCGGTAAATTTAGTCATATTCGCCTTTCTGATGCCGATTACCAGATTTTTGTCCCCTTTGTGGTCGATGAGCTAAAAACCGATTATTTGGGCTATGTGGGCGAACATCAAGTGATTCTAACCGCCCTGCACAATGCCAGCCAAGATTGCGATCGCATTGAGTGGTTATCCCCTGCCAAAGTGTTAGAAGTGGAGTACGGAGGAGAAACGGCGACTGTCACCCTGGAAGAAGCCGGTCAAACCCGAAAAATCACCACAAAATTAGTCATCGGGGCCGATGGAGCCAGATCCGCTATCCGGCAAGGGGCGCAAATTAAAACCAAAGGTTGGAAATATTGGCAATCCTGTGTCGCTTTCACCATTAAACATCAACTCGATCGCAACGATACCGCCTTTGAAAGATTTTGGCCCACAGGTCCGATGGGCATTTTACCGCTCCAGGGTAATCGCTGTCAGATCGTTTGGACAAATCCCCATGAAGAAGCGAAAAAACTGCAAGAAATGCCCGAAGCGGAATTTATCAAGAAATTAGAAGCATATACGGGGGGATTACTAGGAAAACTAGAATTAGTTAGCCCCCGCGCTCTCTTTCCCGTACAGTTAATGCAGAGTGATACTTATGTTAAACCCCGACTGGCTTTAATTGGTGATGCCGCTCACTGTTGTCATCCCGTCGGTGGTCAAGGTTTAAATTTAGGCATTCGCGACGCGGCCGCTTTAGCGCAGGTATTAAAGGAAGCAGTGGAAAAGCAAGGGGATATCGGAGCGCTTTCTACCCTAAAATCCTACGAAAAATGGCGTAGATCGGAGAATTTAGCGATTTTAGGCTTCACGGATTTTCTTGATCGCTTGTTCTCCAATAACTGGCCGCCCATCGTTGTCATCCGTCGTCTAGGATTGGCAATTATGCGTGGTTTCCCCCCGTTGAAATTGTTTGCCCTGCAATTAATGACGGGATTAAAAGGACGTATTCCCCAATTAGCTAGATAGCTGGCCACTAATTCCGGGGATGGGGGAGAAAGGAAGGAAAAAAAAAGCTTGCAAAATGTCGCGATTATCGCTATGATGGTTAAGGTTCAATATCGGGGCGTAGCGCAGCTTGGTAGCGCACTACTTTGGGGTAGTAGGGGTCGTGGGTTCGAATCCCGCCGCTCCGATTGCAGAAAAACATAGAGTCAGGTAGGGATGCTCACTAGCAATCCCTATTTTGTCCTGTTTACTGGGAATTCTCTTAATTTATCAGCGTTTCTTATCAAGATAAGACGACCGACTCCCGAAAACGAAAACCTCGTACCTCACCATTAAGATCACTGCTGTAGTAGAAAATGTCTAATCAAATATCAGCTTACGGTTCCTGGAAATCACCGATTACCTCCGATCTAATTGTGGCAGCATCGATTAGTCTTGGTGGTGTAACTCTAGATGGAGAAGATATTTATTGGTTAGAAGGCAGACCACAGGAAAAGGGGCGAAATGTTTTAGTTAAATTAAACCCCGAAGGCACAACTACAGACATCACTCCAGTGCCTTTTAATGTGCGAACTCGTGTCCATGAATACGGGGGAGGTTCCTATCTAATTGTTGCCGGAATTATCTATTTTTGTAATTTTGCTGACCAAAGAATTTATCGCCAAACTGCTGATAGTTTACCCCAACCTCTGACCCGAGAAAATTCCTGTCGTTATGCGGATTTAATTCTCGATGAATTTCGCCATCGTTTAATCTGTATTTGTGAAGATCATAGCCAAAAAGATCGGGAACCAGTTAATAGTATTGTCAGCATCGATGTAGATACGGGAGAAATAGAAACTTTAGTATCAGGCGATGATTTTTATACCTCTCCTCGCTTAAGTGCCGACGGTTCTCGATTAGCTTGGATTAGTTGGAATCATCCTAATATGCCCTGGGATAGTTCTTTTCTTTGGGTGGCCGATATTAATAATCTTTATTTGAGTAATATTCGGGTCATTGCTGGGGGTGAAAATGAGTCGGTGTGTGAACCGCGCTGGTCTGCCGATCAACAGTTATATTTTACCAGTGATCGCAATGATTTCTGGAACTTTTATTGCTTTAAACACGATGAACAAATCGAACCAGTTATCGAACCAATTGATGCGGAATTTGCCTACCCTCATTGGGTTTTTGGTTTATCTAACTACGGCTTTGCTGGGGAATCACAGATTATTTGTAGCTATACAAAAGATGGCCGTTGGTATTTAGGAAGTATCGATACTCTTAATCGAGAATTCCAAGAAATTATTACTGCTGATACTAACATTTCTTCTCTACAAGTTAGGGAGAACAAAATAGTTTTTATTGGCGGTTCTTTCAGGGAAGTAACAGCAGTTATCTCAGGGGATTTAGCCACAGGAACTAGAGAAATTCTCAAATCTTCCAGTAATTTAACTATTTCTAGCGATTATTTCTCGATTCCGGAAATGCTCGCTTTTCCCACCAGTCAGGGACTAACTGCCTATGCTTGGTATTATCCCCCCAAAAACCCCGATTATACCGCCCCCAATGGCGAATTACCGCCCCTTTTAGTCAAAAGTCACGGTGGACCGACGGCCGCGGCGACCTCTAGTTTAAGTCTGCGGGTGCAATACTGGACCAGTCGCGGCTTTGGCTATCTAGATGTCAATTATGGCGGTAGTACGGGTTATGGTCGTCAATATCGTCAGCGTTTGCTGGGAAATTGGGGAATTGTCGATGTGGAAGACTGCATCAACGGGGCAAAATATTTGGTTAATCAGGGATTAGTCGATGGGGAAAGATTGGCAATTTCTGGAGGCAGCGCTGGTGGTTATACAACTTTAGCGGCCTTAACTTTTCATGATACTTTTAAAGCAGGAGCTAGTTATTACGGAGTTAGTGATTTAGAGGTTTTAGCCAACGATACCCATAAATTCGAGTCGAGATATTTAGATAAATTGGTGGGACTTTATCCTCAAGAAAAGGAAATTTACTATCAGCGATCGCCTATTCATTTTACCGCTCAGTTATCCTGTCCGGTGATCTTTTTCCAAGGTTTAGAAGACCGAGTGGTTCCACCCAATCAAGCGGAAATGATGGTAGAAGCTTTAAAAGCGAAAGGTTTACCCGTTGCTTACGTTCCCTTTGCGGGAGAACAACACGGATTTCGTCAAGCTGAATCGATAAAACGAGCATTAGATGCAGAATTTTATTTCTATTCCCGTCTCTTTGGTTTTACTCCTGCTGATAATTTAGAACCCGTAGAAATTAAGTAGGGTCTGCTGAATAAATCTAAAAACCTTGTTGGGTAAGACTTTTAGACTTTTTGTCAATCAAAAAGTACCGGACTGGGAGTGATCAGGG